>DASSPC010000066.1:0-5063 GCA_035699865.1 Oryzihumus sp.
CGCCGGCCCGCACCCACCCCGCGCTCGCCGCGCCGCCGTCGTACGTCGCGCCGCACGCTGCTCACCCACGCCGTCCGGGTCGCCCTGATCGTGGCGTGGCTCGGCTCGTGGGAGCTCGCCGCACGCACGGTGATCGACCCCTTCTACTACTCGATGCCCAGCCAGATCTGGACCAAGCTCGTGGAGTGGTTCACGGTCGGCACCTCGCAGGGCACGATCTGGGAGAACATAGCGATCACCCTGCAGGAGGCGGTCTACGGCTTCGTCCTGGGCAGCCTCGCCGGCGTGCTGCTCGGCGTCGCGCTGGGCCGCAGCCCGTTCCTGGCTGACGTGCTCGCGCCGTTCATCAAGGGCGCCAACGCGATCCCGCGCATCGTCCTCGCGTCGCTGTTCGTCATCTGGTTCGGCCTGGGCATGAGCTCCAAGGTCGCCACCAGCTTCGTGCTGGTCTTCTTCGCGGTCTTCTTCAACGCCTTCCAGGGCGCCCGCGAGGTCGACAAGGTGCTGGTCGACAACGCCCGCATCCTCGGCGCCGGCCGGTGGGACATGCTGCGCACGATCATCCTGCCGAGCGCCACGTCCTGGATCCTCGCCAGCCTGCACGTCGCCTTCGGCTTCGCCCTCATCGGCGCGATCGTCGGCGAGTTCACCGGCGCCGACAAGGGCCTGGGCATCCTCATCAACCACGCCCAGGGCAACTTCGACGCCGCCGGCATCTACGCCGGGATGATCGTCACCACCGTGATCGCCCTGGTCGCCGAGTGGCTCATCAGCAAGGTCGAGGTGCGCCTGACCGCCTGGCGCCCCGCGGTCAAGGGCAACGCCGCCTCCGGCCTCTAGCCCGACGGCCGACACCGGCCTGTATCCCGGGCCGTCGCCGCCGGCGACGCGTCCCCGGTCCGCGCCACCCGCGGATACCGCTGCTGTTCAACGCTTTTCATCCCACCTCACGAAAGAGAGCACTGCCATGCGCCCGCGCACCCACAAGCTCGCCGCGCTCGTCGCCCTGCCCCTCGCCCTGGCTGCGCTGTCCGCCTGTCGCGACTCCCGCGCCGGCGCGAGCACCAACGCCTCCGGCCAGCCGCAGGTCAAGATCATGGTCGGCGGCATCGACAAGGTGATCTACCTGCCGGCCAAGCTCACCGAGCAGCTCGGCTACTTCAAGGAGCAGGGCGTCGACGTCCAGCTGCTGACCGAGCCGTCCGGCGCCTCCGCGGAGAACGTCCTGCTCTCCGGGCAGGTGCAGGGCGTCGTCGGGTTCTACGACCACACCGTCACCCTGCAGGCCCAGGGCAAGTGCCTGACCAGCGTCGTCCAGCTCGCCAAGACCCCCGGCGAGGCCGAGGTCGTCTCGACCCGGGCCGCCGCCACCCTGGCCGGCGCCAGGGACTTCAAGGGCAAGAAGCTCGGCGTCACCTCGCCCGGCTCCTCCACGGACTACCTGACGCAGTACCTCGCGGCGAAGAACGGCATCACCGCGGCCGACTACTCCACGGTCAAGGCCGGCGCCGGGTCGACCTTCATCGCGGCCCTGTCCAACGGCGGCATCGACGCCGGCATGACCACCGACCCCACCATCGCCAACGTCGAGGCCAAGGGCCTGGGCAAGGTGCTGGTCGACATGCGCACCGAGGAGGGCACCCGCCAGGCGCTGGGCGGCCTCTACCCGGCGGCGTCGCTGTACATGGGCTGCGACTACGTCAAGGCCAACCCGGCGACGGTGCAGAAGGTCGTCAACGCGTTCGTGAAGACGATGAAGTGGATCGGCAGCCACGACGCCGGCGAGATCGCCGCGAAGATGCCGGCCGACTACGCCGGTGGCAACCAGGCGCTCTACGTGAAGTCGATCAATGACTCCTCGCCGATGTTCACCTCCGACGGCCGGATGCCCGAGGGCGGCCCGCAGACCGTGCTCGACGTGCTCGGCACCTTCAACGACAAGGTCAAGGCCAAGAAGGACGCGATCAAGCTCGACGAGACCTACACCACGGCGTTCGTCGACAAGGCCAGCTGAGGAATCCTCGCCGAGAGGGACGTTCCTCCGGGTTTCGCGCCACCGCAAACCCCGAGGAACGTCCCTCCCGGCGGGTCAGGCCTCGTGGCCACGGGGAGGCCACAGCGCGAGCGCCGCACGCCAGCCGGCGGTCAGCGGCAGGCCGGCAAGGTCGTCGGTGGGGAACCACGCCGCCGACGCGGTGGTGCCGCCGACGTCGTGGACCACCGGCTCGGTCGGCTCGCCGCACGTGGCGCGGTAGACGATGCGGACCGCATGGAAGTCCTCCAGGCGGCCGTCCGGCGCCCGGCCGACCCAGTGGCTGCTCTGGATCCCGGCCAGGGCGGTCAGCTCGACCCGCTGCCCGCTCTCCTCCCACACCTCGCGCAGCACCGTGTCGGCCGGCGCCTCGTGCGGGTCGAGCCCCCCGCCGGGCAGCCCCCAGCGCCCCGGCTCGCTGGTCAGCCCGGACAGCTGGGCCAGGAGCAGCCCGCGCTCGCTGGTCACCACGGCATACGCCGCCACCCGCTGGTAGGGGTCGGCGACCTCACCGGGCTCGACGACCAGGTCGCGGTCGCGGTGCACCACCGCCGTGTGCGGCACCGGCGGGCGGCCCTGCGCCGGGGCGACCTGGAAGCGGGCCGTCAGCACGTGCCGCTCCCCGGAGTGGCTGCTCACCTCCAGGGCGTCCACCGCGCGCCAGCCACAGGACCACAGCAGGGCCTGCGGGTCCTGGCCGTGCCCGAGCCGCTGCCGGGCCACCTCCGCACCGTCGGCGTCGACCCCGACGACCTCGATGAGCGGCTGCGGGGTGCGCTGCCGGGTCATCGGCGGGCCCCCGCGAGCGCGATCGCCCGGGCGTACTCCGCCTCGGCCCGCCCCAGCACGTGCTCCCAGGACTGGGCCGGGGGCACCTGCCGGTTGTGCTCGGCCATGCGCCGGCGCAGCGCGTCGTCGAGCAGCAGCCGGGCGACGCAGCCGGCCAGCGCCTCGTCGTCGCCGGCGAGGAACCCGTTGACCCCGTCCTCGACGTACTCGTTCAGCCCACTGCCCCACAGGCCCACCACGGGCAGCCCGGCGGTGCGGGCCTCCAGCGCGGCGATGCCGAAGCTCTCCAGCCGGGCGGGGGCGACGTAGATGTCGGCGTCCGCGTACGTCCGGCGCAGCTCCTCCCGGCTGACCCGCCCGACCAGGCGCACCGTGCCGGCCAGGTCGTGCCGGTCCACGAAACGCTGCAGCCGCGCCCGGTCCGGGCCCTCCCCCAGCACCTCGAGGGTGAACGGCACGTCCGGGGCCAGCTCGCGCACCCGCAGCACCTCGTGCAGCAGCGCCATCGGCCGCTTGCGCGCGGCAAGCCGCATCGCCGACACCACCCGTATGCCGTGCGCCCCCGCCTGCGGCCCGCGCTCGGTCAGCCACGCGGAGACGTCGATGCCATTGGGCAGGTTCTCCACCACCCCGGCGTCCCCGATCGCCCGCTGCAGCGGCTCCCCGGCCACGCCGGACACGGCGTTCATCGCCACCCCCGCCTCGGCCCAGCCCCGCACGGTCGGGACCAGCCGGAACAGCGGCGCCGCGGCCCCGAGCATGCAGTGCCACGTCATCGTCGTGGGCAGCCCGATCGAGGTGGTGACCCGGGCGCAGTCGACCGCGAACGGGCTGACCACGCCCATGTGCACGTGCGCCACGTCATACCCGCCCTGCTCCAGCCGGCGCCGCAGCTCGGGCGGGGCCAGGGGGTTGACCGGTAGCTCGAAGGGCAGCCGCAGGGCCAGCCGGTGCACCTCGATGCCGTCGACCACGTCGACGAAACCGCCCCGCTCCCCGTGCTGACCGGGTGTGGCGGTGAACACGCTCACCTGGTGTCCACGGCCGCGCAGCCGCACGGCAAGGTCGTGGACCTGCACCTCGATGCCCCCCAGGCGGGGCAGGTAACAGTCGGACAGCAGGGCAACCTTCACGAAACCCAGCCTTCCATGAGTCAGGATGTACCCCGATGCCACACACCCTTTGCGCCTTCCACGCCCACCCCGACGACGAGGCTCTGCTGACCTCGGGGACGATGGCGCGTGCCGCGGCGGAGGGTCACCGTGTCATCGTGGTGGTGGCGACGGACGGGGACCTGGGGCTGGCCTCCGTCGAGT
The DNA here is from genome assembly GCA_035699865.1 of Oryzihumus sp. Taxonomy (GTDB): domain Bacteria; phylum Actinomycetota; class Actinomycetes; order Actinomycetales; family Dermatophilaceae; genus Oryzihumus. The sequence continues at coordinate 4,138 of DASSPC010000066.1, forward strand.
TTGCCGGGGACGGCCGGCTGGGGCAACGCCGGCTGGCGGAGCTGCGCGAGAGCGCGCAGGCACTGGGGGTGGCACGCGTGGAGCACCTGGGTTATGCCGACAGCGGCCTGGCCGACGACCTGCAGCCGGACCCGCCGGGGCACACCCGGTTCGTCCGGGCCGACACGGACGAGGCGGCGCGGCGGCTGGCCGCCATCCTGGAGGAGGAGTCGGTCGACGTCCTTCTGACGTACGACGCCAACGGCGGCTACGGGCATCGTGACCACGTGAAGGTGCACGAGGTGGGAGCCCGTGCGGCCGAGCTGGCGGGGACCCCCAGGGTGCTCGAGGCCACCGTGCCGCGCGACACGATCTGCCGGGCCATCGCCCTGGCCGGCAAGGTCTACCGCTTCCCGCCCGAGTTCGACCCGACCTCGTTCGAACGCGCGTTCAGCCCTCGCTCGGCGATCACCCACCGGATCAACGTGCGCCGGTATGCCGCCGCGAAGCGCGCCTCCATGCGCGCCCACGCCTCCCAGGCCAGCGCGGACGGGGGCGCCGACCGCACCCTGGCGGCGTTCCTGCGGATCCCGCGGCCGGTCTACGACCTCGTCTTCGGCCGGGAGTGGTTCGTCGACCCGCAGCACCCGGCCGGGGCCCCGGTGGCCCATGACGTCTTCGCGGGGCTGACGTGAGCGCCCAGGGAGAGACCGTGGCACGCGCGGCGACCGACGAGACCGAGGTCCCCCGCTTCACCCGACCTTCCGCGCGGCAGCTGCTGCAGGGCCTGGGTGGCCTGGCCATCGCCGTCGCGGTGCTCGCCTGGGGGCTGCCGCACTTCGTCGGCACGAGCTGGCACAAGGTCTTCGAGCTGATGCGCCACGTCGGCCCGTCCACGGCGCTGGGCCTGTTGCTCCTCATGATGGCCGGGCTGTGGCTCTACACGT
>DASSPC010000067.1:0-6524 GCA_035699865.1 Oryzihumus sp.
GACCCGCTCCTCCAGCACCACGCCGGCCTGGACCTTGGTCGTGCCGGTGCCGCGCTTCTTGGGCCGCTGGAACTCCGGGGACCGCACGATGAGGAACCGGCGTCCACCGGCGGTGAACTCCAGCCGCACCTGGGGCACGGCACCCTCGTCGGCGTGGTCGCTGCGCAGGCTCGACCGGGCACCGGACCGCGCTCCGGGCAGCGCGGCGTACAGCGCGAAGCAGATGGCGTCGAGGACGCTGGTCTTGCCGGCGCCGGTGGGGCCCTGGATGAGGAACAGGCCGCTGGCGGAGAGCTCCTCCAGGTCGACCTCGCACTCGGCGGCGAACGGCCCGAACGCCGTGATCCCCAGGCGGTGGAGCCTCATGCCGCACCACTGCGCTCGTCGCGCACGTCGGCCTGCCCCTCGTCGTCGTGCCGGGCGCGGTCGCGGCGCGAGGCCTCGACCGCGGAGCCCAGCAGCTCACGCTCCGCCTCGGTGGGCGCGTTGCCGCCGCGGACATGGGCCAGGAAGTCACAGCACAGGTCGAGGTCGTCACGCTGCCGGACGGCGGCGGCGTAGGGGGTGGGCAGCTCGCGGACCCCCTGTGGGTCGAACTGGAGCACCAGGGTGTCGGGGAAGCGCTCGCGCAGCCGGTCCATCGCCCCCAGAGGGCGCACGCTGTCGGTGAGCGTGACCTGGCACCAGGCCCGCTCGGCGCCGGCGTGCCGGGGGTCGGCCAGCAGCTCCTCGAGGGTGCCGCGCAGCACCGCCAGCGGCTTGTGCACCGGAGCCTCGACCGCGGTCACCGCGACACCCGCGGAGTCCAGCTCCACCAGCCAGGACCCCTTGGTGTGGTTGACCTCGGAGAAGGACAGCGGGACCGGCGACCCGGAGTAGCGCGCTCCCTCGGCGACCTGCTGGCGGCCGTGCAGGTGACCCAGGGCGACGTAGTCGACCCCGTCGAACGTGGAAGGGTGCACGGCGCTGACGCCGCCGACGCTGATGTCGCGCTCGGACTCGCTGGTCGCCCCGCCGGTGACGAAGGCGTGGGCCATGACCACTGACGGTCCGCCGCGCCCGGCCAGGTCGGTGCGCACCCGCTCCATGGCCGCCCCGAGCACCGCGGCGTGGGTGCGCTCGCCGGCGCCGAGCCGGTCGGCGGCCACGGACGGCTCGAGGTAGGGCAGGGGGTGCACGGCGACGTCGCCCACCAGGACCGGCCGGCCGATCGAGGACAACCCGGTCCGGATGTGCAGCCCGGCCCGCTCGAGCAGCTCCGCGGCGAAGCCCAGCCGGATCGCCGAGTCGTGGTTGCCGCTGGAGAGGACGATTTGGGCGCCGGCGTCGATGAGGCGGGTGACCGTCTCGGAGAGCAGGGCCACCGTCTCCGGGGCGGGCAGCGCCCGGTCGTAGACGTCGCCGCTGACGAGCACCGCGTCGACCTGCTCGGCCCGGACCACCTCGACGAGGTGGTCGACGTAGGCCGCCTGGGCGTCGAGCAGACCCACCCGGTGGAAGGACCGCCCCAGGTGCCAGTCGGAGGTGTGGATCAAGCGCACGCCTGAAGGCTAGGGGGAGTCGCCGACAGGCTCGCGCACCCTCCCCGGCGTGCCTCCCAACCACCTGCTGCTACACGGCAGACAGGGTCAGGTCTCCCCTCGGTGACGCCAGCGGGTATGGCGTGACTCACCGTCGCCGCACGGCTCCCGGGCACCATCTGGCAGGGCGCCCGCCGGTGTGGTTGGGTCACGCTCAGGGGACGACTCGCCCAGGGAGGACACCATGGGAGCTGAGGTCAGCGGCACGGGCTACACGCGTGAGCAGCGGCAGCGGTACCGCGAGAAGGTCCAGCAGAACCTCGACGTCTTCGAGCGGATGCTCGCCACGAGCCACTTCGAGTTCGACCGGCCGATGACCGGCATGGAGATCGAGCTCAACCTGGTCGACTCCGACTTCCTGCCCCGGATGGGCAACGCGGACGTCCTGGAGAGGATCGCCGACCCCGGCTACCAGACCGAGCTCGGGCAGTACAACATCGAGTTCAACGTCAGCCCCCGGCCGCTGCCCGGGGACGCGGCGCTGGAGCTGGAGGAGCACCTGCGCGAAAGCCTCAACCGGGCCGAGTCCCGGGCCAACGAGGTCGGGGCGCACACCGTGGCCATCGGGATCCTGCCGACGTTGACGCCGGAGCACTTCACCACCGAGTGGATGAGCATCAACCCGCGCTACACCGCGTTGAACGAGGCGATCTTCAACGCCCGCGGGGAGGACATGTTCATCGACATCGAGGGGCCCTCCGGGGAGCGGCTGGCGACCTACGCCGACTCCATCGCACCCGAGTCCGCCTGCACCTCGGTCCAGCTGCACCTGCAGGTCGCGCCGCACGACTTCGCCGCGCACTGGAACGCCGCCCAGGCCCTGGTGGCCCCGCAGGTCGCCGTCGGCGCCAACTCGCCCTACTTCTTCGGCAAGCAGCTGTGGGCCGAGACCCGCGTGGAGCTGTTCGCCCAGGCCACCGACACCCGCTCCATCGAGCTGAAGAACCAGGGGGTCCGGCCGCGGGTCTTCTTCGGGGAGCGCTGGATCACCTCGATCTTCGACCTGTTCGAGGAGAACGTGCGCTACTACCCGGCGCTGCTGCCGGAGACCACCGACGAGGACCCGGTCGCCAAGCTCGAGGCCGGGCAGGCGCCGGCGCTCGCGGAGCTGCGGCTGCACAACGGCACCATCTACCGGTGGAACCGGCCGGTCTACGACCTCGTGGACGGCATGCCGCACCTGCGGGTGGAGAACCGCGCGCTCCCCGCCGGCCCGTCCATCGTCGACGTCCTCGCCAACGCCGCGTTCTACTACGGCGTGGTCAAGATGCTGGCCGAGGAGGACCGGCCGGTGTGGACCAAGATGAGCTTCCCCGCGGCCGAGGAGAACTTCCGGACGTGCGCCCAGAAGGGACTGGACGCCCGGCTGTACTGGCCCGGCTTCGGGGAGGTGCCGGTCGACGAGCTGGTGCTGCGCCACCTGCTGCCGCTCGCCCACACCGGGCTGGAGCGCTGGGGCGTCTCCCAGGCCGTGCGCGACCGCTACCTCGGGGTGATCGAAGGACGCTGCACCTCGGGCCTCAACGGCGCGTCGTGGCAGGTCGCCTGCGTCCAGCGCCTGGAGGACCGCGGGGCCGACCGCGCCACGGCCCTGCGCCGCATGCTTGAGCGCTACGTCGGCAACATGCACAGCAACGAGCCGGTCCACACGTGGAAGCTCCCTGACTGACCGACCCCGGAAAGGCGCTCGCCGCAACGGTTCCCGGCGTATGTCGGGTGGTCGGTTTACCCTTCACCTGACGCCTTCCCCTTGACGCCCTTGACGCGAAGGGGGAGAGTGGTGAGGGACAGGGAGGCACACATGGACACCCACACCGGCCGCCGGCGCACGGACACCGACGCTGCAGACCGGCCCGCCGACCCCGCGTTCGAGCGCCGGCTGCTCGCCCAGGTCGAGCGGCTCATCTCCGAGCGCGGCTCGGTGCTGGCCGCCCAGGGCCGGTCCCTGGCCGACCTCGGCGACGTCGAGGAGTTCGCCGAGCGCATGGTCGCCGCGCTGCCCACGCGCCACCCCTACGACGAGTCCCTCGGACCGTTCTACGACACCGCGGGCCTGGTCACCTGGCTCGGCGTGAGCCGCCAGGCGGTGGCCGACCGGGTCCGCCGGGGCACGCTGCTGGCCTGCCGCACCGCCGACGGGCACCTGCTCTACCCCTCGCTGCAGTTCGGCCGCGACGGCCAGGTGCGCCCGGGGGTCTTCGAGGCGGTGGGGGAGTTCACCCGCCGCGGCGTCGACGGCTGGGCGGTCGCCCTGTGGCTGACCACCGCGTCGGAGGCGTTCGAGGGGCACAGTGCCGTGGACTTCCTCGTGCTCCACCGGTCCTCGGCCGCCGCGGTGCAGCGGGTGGTCGAGGTGGCCACCGCCGACGCCCACTCCTGGGTCGCATGAACCCAGGCACCCCCGGGCCCCGCTCGCGTGAGGTCGTGGCGCAGCAGGCGCCGCGGACCGCGATGGCCGGGTTCCCGGCATACCGGCTCGAACCCCGCGCGGTGCTGTGCCGCGCCCACCTGGCTGCCAACGGGCCGTGGTGGTTCAGCCATGACCGCGGGGGCCGATTCGACCTGCCGGCGCCGCGGGGCACCTGCTACCTCGCCACCGACCCGGCCGTGGCCGTGCGCGAGCGCCTCGGGGCGGTGCTGGGCGGTGTGCCCTACGTCCCGGTGTCCCTGCTGGAGGGGGTCGTCGTCTCCCGTCTGGGTGTGCCGGTGGTGCGGCGCCTGGCCAACCTGCGCGTGGCGCGAGCCGCGGACTTCGGCGTCACCCGCGAGCTGGAGACGATGGTCCCGTATGCCGTGCCGCAGGCCTGGGCGCGGGCGCTCGCCGACGCCGGGCTGGAAGGGGTGCGCTACGGACCGCGGTTCACCCCGGGAGCGGCCTCCTCGGTGGCGTTGTTCGACGAAGCGGGTGCCCGGGACTGGCCGACCGACCCGACACCGGTCCCGGCCGTCGACGTCCCCGGCGGGCCACGCCCGATGCCCGCGCCGCACCGGGGGGACCTCACCGTGGTGCGGCCGCCCGGCACCCGCACGCGGAGCCAGAAGGCCTGAGCCCTCAGGGGTTCTGGCGCGACGCCTGGTCCGGAACCGCCAGCACGACGACGGCGATGGCCAGGACCGCCACGACCGCGGCGAGCCACCCCCTCACGGTGGTGGCGGGCCCGCCCGCCGGCTGGGTCACCGTCGTGGTCTGCGCGCTCATGGATCCCCCCGGAGTCAGCTGCGGCCACCCACCGCCGGTGACGACGTCAGCGCTCGGGGGTGTCCGGGGTGCGGTTCCACGACACGATGGCCGGGGTCTCCCGCTCCCAGCCGAGCTCGCTGAGGGAGCCGGCGTGCAGGATGAGCTGCGCAGCCATCCGGGGCTCCTGGCGCAGCCACACGGTCGCGAGCACCCGCAGGCAGTGTCCGTGCCCGACGAGGACCACGTCACCCTCGGCGAGCGCCGGACGCACCCGGTCCAGGACCGCGCGGGTCCGGGCGGCCAGTGCCTCCAGGGTCTCCCCGGGTGTGTCACCGGCCGGGACGCCGTCGTCGAAGACGTTCCACGGCCGGCCCAGGCGCTCGCGGATCTCGGCGGTGGTCAGCCCCTCGTAGCCGCCGTAGTCCCACTCGACCAGGCGGTCGTCCACCTGCACCCCCGTCAGCCCGGCGAGGTCGGCCGTGCGCCGGGCCCGTTGCAGCGGGGAGCTCAGGGCCAGGGCGAACCTCCGGCCGTCCAGCAGCGTGGCCAGGGCCTTGGCGCCGGCCTCGCCCTCTGGGGTGAGCGGGACGTCGGTCAGCCCGGTGTGCCGGCCGGCGCGGGCCCACTCGGTCTGGCCGTGGCGCACGAGGAAGAGCGACCCCGAAGACGGGGCGTGGTCAGCAGTCACTCTGGCAGGCTAGAGGCCATGGCTTCCCAGGAGCATCACCGGTCCGTGTCCCTGCGCCGCACCGGGGAGGGCGCGCTGGTCGCCACGAACACGCGTGGGGGAGAGCTCGCCCTCGGCACGGGCGAGGGGGGCCGCTTCACCCCGGTGGAGCTGCTGCTGGCGGCGATCGGGGGCTGCACCGCCCTCGACGTCGACGCCCTCACGTCCCGCCTGGCCGAGCCCGATCGCTTCGAGCTCGTCGTCGGCGCGGAGAAGGTGCGCGATGCCGGCGGCAACCGCCTGCAGGACATCACGCTGACCTTCCACGTCACCTTCCCCGAGGGGGAGTCGGGGGACGCCGCCCGGGAGCGTCTGCCCGACGCCGCCGCTCGCTCGCACGACCGGCTGTGCACCGTCTCGCGGACCGTCGAGCTCGGCACCCCGGTGTCGTGGACCCTGTCCGGCGACGCCTGACCGGGCGGCATTTCGTCCCTTCTGTCACGATATGGCGCGTGTCTGCGCCAGAACCGTTCCTGTCCGAGCCAGAACCGGTGCTGCCCGCTGCAGCCGCCCCGGTGCGGCTCGCCCCGGCCCCTGCCACCCCGATCGCGGCCTGTCGACCGCTGCACACCGACTCCCTCGACCGGGACCATGCCGGTGCGATCGCGTTCGTGCTCAAGGCGATTGCCGACCCGATCCGGCTGCGGATGGTCAGCATCCTGCTCCGCGCAGAGGGCCGCCAGGCGACCGTTGCCGACCTCACCGCCGAGTTCGACCTGACCCAGCCGACGGTCTCGCACCACCTCAAGGTGCTCCACGAGGCCGGCGTGCTCGAGCGCAGCCGGCGCGGCGTGTGGGTCTGTTACCGCGTCCGGCCCGAGGCCATGGGGGCGTTGTCGCGGGTGTTCGAGGCGCCGCCGGACGGCGCCTGGTGACGCTCCGGTAGTCGTGACTGCCCGGCCGGATGGTCCCGCCGCGGCCGTGGGAGACCTCACCTGAGCCCGGGTTGCGTGGCCCATCCGCGCGGCGCAGGCTCAAGACATGGCTGATCTCAACGGCAAGACCATCGCGTTCCTCGTGGCCGGCGAAGGCATCG
>DASSPC010000068.1:0-7091 GCA_035699865.1 Oryzihumus sp.
CGTCGAACACCTGGTTGCCGGCGGACTCCAGGGACGGGATGGCGTCGAACGCCTTGCCCGCCCAGGCCGCCAGGGCGGCGCCCAGGCTCATGATCCAGATCGCGCCGAGGCCGGAGCCGCCGTAGGTCCACCAGAAGGTCCTGCTGACGGTGACGTCCGGGGGCAGGTAGCGCGAGTAGTCCGAGACGTAGATCGCCCAACTGATCTGGTAGCCGGCCACGACGGAGTACTGCAGCAGGAACGGCGCCAGGTCGAAATGGCCGAGGTCGAATGACCCCGCCGGGAAGCCGAAGGTGAAGAAGGCGATGGTGAGGATCCCGAAGAAGACGACGAAGCCATAGGCCAGCCAGCGCTCCATCTTGTGGATGAAGTCGTAGCCGGCGAGGGCGGCGACGGCTGCTACGACGGTGGCGACGACGATCCACACCGCCGTCCCGCCATGGACCGTGGCGTGCGCCGAGTCGGCCGCGAGCAGGGTGTTGAAGACGTTGAACCCGGCGTACTGCAGGTAGGCGAAGAGCCAGACCAGGATGGCGCCCATGTAGCCGAACTGGGGGCGGGACTGGATCATCTGCGGCAGCCCCAGCTGGGGTCCCTGGGCGGAGTGCGCCGCCATGAAGAACGTGCCGGTCAGGACACCGAGCACGATCGCGATGAGCGACCAGATGAGGTTGCCGCCCGTGGTCACCCCCAGAACGCCCACCGCGAGGGTGGCGATCTGGGCGTTGCTCATGAACCACAGGGGCCCCAGGTGCCACAGCTTGCCGTGGCGCTCGTTCAGCGGGACGTAGTCGATCGACCGCACCTCGAAGGCGGGCCGGCGCTCCGTGGTGGCCGTAGCCCCGGGCGTACTGTCTGATGCCATCGGTGGGCCTCCCGTCAGAGCACGGTGGAGTCCCCTGTGGATACCCTGCTCTGGGACTTCCAATACTGCCGAAGGTAGACCATCCGGGCGTCGCTGGCGCCCGCGGACGGCGCCATCCGCGCTGTGCCAGCCGAGTGAGTGGTAGCTGCTGGGCAGCCACCGGCCGTCAGGTCGAGGACCCGTGGCGCGCCGAGAAGACCGCGATCACGATGATGATGCCGATGAGGCCCAGGACGAGCGTGACGATCCCGCAGATGAGTCCGGCAAGGGCCTGACCACGGTTGGTCGCGCGGCCCTGCCTGGCCCTGCCAAGGCCCATGACACCCAGGATGATGGCTGCTGTGGAGCTGAGCGGGGCAAGCATGACGAAGCTGGCGATGCCCACGATCATCGCGGCCAGGCCCACCCCGTTCTCGGGCTGCGCCTGGTACAGGCCGGTCGGCGGCGCCTGAGGCGGGAACTCCGGGTTCTGACTCACGACAATCTCCCAAAGGCGGTTCACTGCGATGAGCGCAATCTTGCACCCACTCGCCACGTTCGCTCGGCGACGCGCTGGAGGCCATTGCCGCTGGCCTGACGGCCGGCGCCATGCCGCCGAAGCCGATGCCGATGCCGATGCCGCCGAGTCGAATGGGTCGGGTACGTCGCGACCCTCGCCACCCCGGGGGACCAAGGGCCGTGCCGGTACCTCATCGACGAAGCTCAATGGGTCACCTGGGACAACGGGCCACGTCGAGTTCTCCGGATGTTCGGCGGGGTGCGGCAGCCTCGGCCAGACTGGCACAGTGACAGCAAACGCGCGAAGCCGCGTGCGTGACCCCTCCGCGCGTGCCCGGGTTCTCGTCGCGGCGACGTTGGGCGTCCTCGGGGGCGCCGCGGTTGCCACGCGGGCCGATTGGCGGTTCGCGGTCCTGGCGGGGTGGATGTTGGCGGCGGCGGTGTTCGTGGCGTGGATGTGGGCCACTATCTGGCCGATGGCCGGCGCGGCCACTCGGCGCCATGCCTGCCGGGAGGATCCCGGCCAGGCAACCTCCGACGCAGTGGTCCTGGTCGCTGCGGTCGCCAGCCTCGGCGCAATGGGTCTGCTTCTCAGCGGCAGCCAGTCCGCCGGATCCGGCAAGGACCTCGTCGCCGCGCTGGGAGTCTCGAGCGTGGCCCTCGCCTGGGCCACCGCACACACGGTGTTCACCGCGCGGTACGCCCGGCTGTACTACGTCAACTCCTTCGGCGGCGTCGACTTCAATGAGGACTCCGATCCTCGGTACCGCGACTTCGCCTACCTGGCGTTCACGGTCGGGATGACCTTCCAGGTCTCCGACACCGACATCACCCGGCAACGGTTTCGAGACACGGTGCTGCGGCACATGCTCCTGTCCTACCTGCTGGGGGCCGTTGTCATCGCGACGACGATCAACCTCATCGCAGGCCTTGCCAAGTAGCCCGCCGTTCGGGTTGGCGACCGTCCGAGCCTCCGGAGAGTTGCGGGCCTGAGCGGACGGTAATGCCTCCGCGTCGGCAGAGGGCCCCCATTCCCCCGAGGCCGGACGCCGACGAGGTTCCCGTACGCCTGCATAGGCCAAGTGTTCTAGTGGTCAATACGTCACCCGTTCCATGGACGGGGGCAAGGGCCCCTGCCTACGGTGGAGGTCGGGGCCGTTGCACCCGCCCCGCCGCGCTGCAGAGCACATCCGCCCTCAGTGAACTTCGGGGCCCCACCCCGTGCCCCGCGAACGTTGGAAGCCGCCCTTCGTTCATCCCGTTCCCGAGGTTCACGCGACTTCCCTGAGACGCAACGAGACTCAACATTGACTGCGCGAAGGATCTGGGTTTGCGCAGAACGCGCAGTCGGGAGGGGGACTGAATGCGCGACCTCTCGCAAGCCAAGTTCAGTTTCGTCACACGGGGCCTGGGCGCACGTGACCTGACCTTGGGGGCAGCCCGACAGCCGACCCAGGGCGACCTGGTGGTCGCCCGCGTCGAACTACTCGGCCAGCACCGGGCTCTGGAGGACCGGCACGGCCGCCGGGTCCGGCTCTACGTCGGCGATCTGGTCGCCGGAGCGTATGGCAGTCGTTACGCCACGGACTTCTACGAGGGCTACGTCCCTGCCGGCCCCCATACGCACCTGCTGACCGCCGGCGGAGTCATCGGCACCGTCGCGTCGTCGCACGTCAGGCGCGCGCCGCCGACACAGCTGGAGGTGATCGGTGCTGTAGCGGACGCCGACGGCGTCCCGATGACGCTGGCCGATCTCACGCGCCCGGTCTCGCCTGTCGCGTATCCGCGCCCGGCCACAGTCGTCGTGGTGGGGTCGTCAATGAACGCCGGCAAGACCACCACCGTCGCCGGGATCATCCGCGGGTGGGCTCATGCCGGCCTGAGGGTGGGAGCCGGCAAGGCCACGGGGTCGGGCAGCGGCAAGGACCGCTGGGTCTACGCCGACGCCGGGGCACACGCCGTCGTGGACTTCCTGGACTTCGGGATGCCGTCCACCTTCGGCTATCCGACGCCTCAGCTGGTCTCGACGATGCATCGCATCCGGGACGCCCTCGCCGCGGAGGGCGCCACGCACGTCGTCATCGAGATCGCCGACGGTCTCCTGCAGTCCCAGACGCACGAGCTGCTGGCCGCTCTACCTGAGTTCGCGGACGCAGTGCTGGTCGCGGTCGGCGACGCGCTCGGCGCCGTGGGCGCCCAGACCGTCCTGGCCGACGCCGGAGTCAGCGTCAGCGCGTTGAGCGGCCTCGTGTCGGCCAGCCCGCTCGCCGCCCGCGAGGCCGAGGCCGCCACGGGCCTGCCGGTCGCCACGCCGGACGAGCTCGCCCGCGGCGCGGCACTGGACCTCCTGCGGACCGCGCAATGGGCATGACCACGGTCGCTGCCTATGTCGTGGGCGACGGTCCGCCGCCGGGGCGACTGGGACGTGTGCCGCTCGACATACGCGAGGTGCGGCCAAGCGCACTACTGGTACCCGGCCTGATCGTGGCCGACGCCCGCGGGGAGCCCCTGCTGTCAGGCGAGCCGGCCCTGCGTAGCGATCCGGGGCGGGGCGGCGGCCCGCTGACCGAGCCCGCACTCGACGCCGGCGCGCGAGCGTTTGCGCTCACCAACGTCGCCGCGTCCGCCCGCCGGCTGCTCGATGACGTCGAGGCGGAGCTGGACCGCGCCCTGCCACCCCTCCGGATCCTGGTCGGCCGCCACGAAGTGGGGCCGCAGCGCTGGGGCGGAGGTCACTACCGCCTCCCGGCGTCGAGCTACAGCGAACTGCCCGAAGACGCTCCCGTCGACCCCGCGGGTGAGGTCCACCTCGGCTCGGGTCGGCTGTACGTCGAGCACGACGGCGCGCCGTACCTGCACGCCCCGGGTCACAACGTGGCCGTGGTGACCCATGAGGTCGCACATCACGTCTGCCGTCACGTTGCCGACTTCCGCCTCAACCGGTTGCGCCCGCCCCAGGACCAGACGAACCGCCGGACCGCCATCGAGGAGGGAACCTGCGACTACCTGGCCGCGGCCATGCTCGGACACCCCGACATCTACGGGTGGCACCGCGGCCACGTCCCCGTGACCGACCCGCGCCGACGGTGCCTGGCGTCCCACTGGACCATGGCCGACTTCAGGGGTGGGCACGACGCCGACCCGCACACCGACGGGTCGATCTGGGCCTGCGCCCTATGGGACGCCCGGTCGCACGCACACCGGGCGGGCCAACCCGCCGAGTCAGTGGACCGGCTGCTCCTCCGCGGGCTGGCCCGGCTCGGCCGCGACGCCACGCTCGACCGCGGCCCCGAGGCCCGCCGGGCCAGGAAGTACTACGGGACCCTGCTGTCGGCCATGCTCGAGGTCAGCCGCGACGACGCCCTGACGGAGCACCTGGAGCACGTGATGTCCGCGCGAGGCATCCACGCGGGCTGGTCCAACGCACGGGCCCGGGAGGCGGCGCGACGGTGCGCCTGACCCAGCGCGCGGAGCCGACCCTGCTGTCGACCCTGTGGCGGTTTCGCGCCTACGGCGTTCCCCAGCGGGGTCGCCTGGCCCTGGGAGTGCTGTGCCGAGTCGGTGAGCTGCTCGCCGACCTCGCCGTCCCCTGGCCTATCGCGCTGGTCATCGACGGCGTCCTGGGTCATCACCGCCTGCACGGCCCCCAAGCGGTGGTCGTTGACCGCCTCGGCGTTTCGGGGGTAGGCCTGCTGGTCGTTGCTGCCGCAGCCTCGCTGATGTTCACCCTGCTGTCCGGCGCGCTGGACTACCTCGGGGACCGGCTGATGAACGGCGCCGGAGAACGCATCACCGCAAACATCCGCGCCGACGTGTTCAGCCACCTTCTGCGGCTGCCCATGACGTTCCATGACCGCCGAAGCGTCGGCGAGCTCACGAGTCGCATGTCCTCTGACACCAACCGGATCGAGGACAGCCTGGTGGACGTCTTCTCCACGTTGCTGCCCGGTGTGCTGACCATCGTCGGGCTGGCCGCGGTCATCACCGCGATGGACTGGCGCCTCGGCCTGGTCGCGCTGAGCGCCGCCCCGCTGGTCTTCTTCGCCGCCAAGCGTTACAGCCGGCTCACCCGTGATGCGGCGCGAAAGCGCCGGGCGGCGGAAGGGCAGCTGGCCGCACTCACCGCGGAGACGATCACCGGCATACGGACGGTCCACGTGGTGGGCACCCAGGACGTGCACGAGGAAGAGTTCGCCGGCTACAACGGCGCCGCCCTCCGCGCCGGGCTCCGGTCGGTCGACCTGCGGGCCCGGTTCACTCCCCTGCTCGAAGCCACCTCCGCCTGCGGCACGGCCGCCCTGCTGCTCGTCGGCGGATATGGCGCCCTTCAGGGGTGGTGGACCGCCGGCATCCTCGTGGTCGCGCTGGCCTACTTCCGGGACATGCTGCGCCCGCTTCGCTCCCTGTCACGCCTGTCGCTCACCCTGACCGCCGGGGCCGCGTCCGCCGAACGCGTGGCCGAGATCCTCGACGTACCGACCCACGGGCGACCGGTTCGGTCCCCCTCCCGGATCGAGGCATCAGTCCGGCTGGAGAACGTGCGACTCGACTACGGCAGGGGGCAGGTGCTCACCGACCTGGACCTTGACGTCACGGCCGGCAGCCGGGTGGCCCTGTCCGGCCCGAACGGGGCAGGCAAGTCCTCTGTCCTGGCGCTGGTCGCCGGCCTCTACCGCCCAACCGCAGGGCGCGTCCTCATCGGCGGCCTGGATCTCGAGACGCTCGACCCCGGCTTCCTGCGCCGCCACATCGCCGTCGTGCTTCAGGACACCTTCCTCTTCTCCGGGTCGGTCTTTGCCAACGTCCTCCTCGGACGACCAGACGCCTCGACGGATGAGGTGGTGCAGGCCTGCGCGGCGGCGGGGGTGCTGGAGTTCGCCGAGGGACTCCCTGAGGGTCTCGCCACCCAGCTGGGCGACCGCGGAGTGGGCCTTTCCGGTGGGCAGCGTCAACGCGTCGGGATAGCCAGGGCGCTGCTGCGGGACTCGCCCATCGTCCTGCTCGACGAGCCGACCTCCGGCCTCGACCTGGCTGCCGAACGGGCGCTGGTGGACGCGCTCAAACGGCTGATGAACGGCCGGACCGTGGTCATGACCACCCACCGCCCCGCCCTGCTCGGCCTCGCCGACCGGGTCGAGACGCTGGTCGACGGGCGGCTCGTGCCGCAGGGCGCGCCCGCCCTCAGCCCCCCGCAGCGGTTCAGTGCCACCGCCCGGCCGGTCTAGCCGAACTCGCCCAGATCGTCCACCGGTCGGCCGTCGCCGCGACTACGGCAGGCGCGTCAGGCGCCAGAGGCCGGACGGCACACCGACTGCGCCCCGAACCGCTACCTGGACCGAGACACTCGACCGCCCACTGAGCGCATCTCCCTGGGTCACCGTGACTTCGCCGCACCGGGCGCCGGCGACGGCTGGCGCAGCGATCGCGCACAGGCGCTCGCGGACCTGGAGCGCCTGCCCCGGGATGATCAGCCCGGCCCGGTCTGCGGCGACGTCGACGTCGACCGGTTCACCCCATGGGGTCACCGCCCACCCGGCTCGCGTCCCGGCGATGGCCGTGCGGTGCAGCTGGAGCGACGCGAACGCCTGCCTGACCAGCCTCCTCGAGGCGCCCAGCGCCGTGGCCAACGCGTCCAGGGGCGCGATGCCCACCGCCTGTCCCAGGACGGCCCCGACCAACGTCACCCGCCGGCCACGGATCACCCTGGTCGCCGCGAACAGCAGGTTGC
>DASSPC010000069.1:0-4816 GCA_035699865.1 Oryzihumus sp.
GCGCTGCACGCCGGGAAGGACCGCATCGCCGTGGGCCTGGACATCAACGCCACCCACCACCGGGCGGCCCGCGACGGCTACGTCACCGGCACCGCGACCGCACTGTCGCTGGGCAACACCCTGGCGTCCTACGACGTGGCCATCACCGACGAGGACGGACGGCGGGTGTGCACCTCGCGGATCACCTGCCTGATCCGGCCCAAGGCGCCCGGCGCCTGAGCCACCCCTCCCCCAGCAGGTATGCCGAGGGGGTCCGTCCCGGCCGGGACGGACCCCCTCGTCGTGCGTGCGCGGCGTGCCCGCGTGGTCAGCCGACCAGCTGGCGGTCGCTCATCCGGCCGGCCCGTCCGCGCAGGGAGCGGCGGCGCTGCTGGAGCACCAGCTCCAGGCCGCCGCGGTGCTCCTCACCCTGCAGCTTGCGGCGCAGTCCGGCCGTGGTGGTGACCCGCTTGACGACGTACGAGGAGAAGCCGAGGCGGGCGAAGAAGCGGTTGGCGTCGCGACCCTGGGAGGGCACGCAGGTGGCGATCTGGTCGGCACCGAAACGCTCCGCGTACGTCGCCGCGGCGGTGAGCAGCGCCTTGGCCGCACCCTGGCGGCGGGCGGTCTCGGCGACGTAGAGCTGGTCGATGCACACGCAGGGCGTGTCGGTCAGGCCGGAGAGCGGGCTGTGGGTCAGGACCATGTAGCCCACCGCCTGGCCGTCGTGGAAGGCCAGGTAGGCGCGGACGTCCTCGCGGGCCAGCGCCGCGGCCACGCGTCCCTCGCTGGCCGCCCGGGTCGCCGACTCCAGGCTGCCTCCGGCCTCCACCCGCGCAGCCAGCCACAGCTGGGTGAACAGCTCGTTCTGGGAGGGTGACACCGGACGCACGCTGACCTGGGGACGCGACACAGATCCTCCATCGTAGGTGAAACACGTTGCGGCAGTGGGTCCCCCAACCCGAGGCCCGGACGGATGTCTTCCCGGCCGAGGCAGACTCTAGAGCCAAGAGTCCCACCGGGAGAAGAGCTGGCGGAGAAATCTCCCGGCTGGCCTAGGGTTGACCGCGTGAGTGGCGCCTTTCCCGGTCTCGGCACCGTCATCAACGTGGTCGCGGTCCTGCTCGGCGCCGGCCTGGGCATGGCCGTGGGGCACCGGCTGCCCGAGCGCACCCGCTCGGTGGTCACCGACGTCCTCGGCCTGACCACCCTGCTCATGGCCGGCCTGTCGGCGGTCAGTGTGACCGACCGGGCCTTGACCAGCGCCGTGCCGACCGGGGCCCCCGTGCTCATCGTGCTCGGCAGCCTGCTGCTCGGCGGCATCGCCGGCTCGCTGCTGCGGATCGAGGAGCGCCTCGAAGGGCTCGCGGGCACGATCCAGGCCCGGCTGGCCCGCCGCCCGCGGCTGCTCGGGCTCCAGGAGGCGGGGCAGGGCCACGAGGCCCGGGAGCGCTTCATCGAGGGCTGGCTCGGCGCCTCCCTGCTGTTCTGCGTCGGCCCGCTGACCATCCTGGGGTCCCTGTCCGACGGCCTCGGCCGCGGCATCGAGCAGCTCGCGCTGAAGTCGGTGCTCGACGGGTTCGCCGCGATGGCGTTCGCCTCGTCCTTCGGCGTGGGCGTGCTGCTGTCCGCGGCGTCCGTGGCCGTCGTCCAGGGCACGCTGACGCTGCTCGGCGTGCTGCTCGGCTCGGTGCTGCCCGCCGCGCACATCGCCGCGTTGACCGCGACCGGCGGGCTCATGCTCGTGGGGATCGCGCTGCGGCTGCTGCGCATCCGGGAGGTCCCGGTCGGCGACCTGCTGCCCGCGCTGGTCGTCGCTCCCCTGCTCACCCAGCTGGTCATCGCCCTCAGCTGACAGGACCGGAGCGGTGTGCCGGGTGGCGACCGCCCGGCACACCGTCCCCTCGCGTGCTGCGGCTAGACGTCACCACCGAGGTAGGCGGCCTTGACCGCATCATCGGCGGCCAGGGCGGCGCCGGTGCCCTGGCGCACGATCTCCCCGGTCTCCAGGATGTAGGCGCGGTTGGCGCGCTTGAGCGCCTGCGCGGCATTCTGCTCGACCAGCAGGACCGTGGTGCCCTGGTTGTTGATCTCGGTGACGATGTCGAAGATCTGCTGGATCAGCTTGGGCGCCAGGCCCATCGACGGCTCGTCCAGCAGCAGCAGCCGCGGGCGGGCCATGAGCGCGCGGCCCATGGCCAGCATCTGCTGCTCACCGCCGGACATCGTCCCGGCGGTCTGGTTCATCCGCTCCTGGAGCCGGGGGAACAGCGAGAACACCCGGTCACGGTCCTCGGCCACGGCCTTGGTCTTGCGGTCGGTGCGGGCGTAGGCGCCCATGTCGAGGTTCTCGTTGACCGTCATGCCCGGGAAGCAGCCCCGCCCCTCCGGGCTCTGGGAGATGCCCAGCACCGGTCGCTGGTGCGGCGGCATGTGGGTGATGTCCTTGCCGTCGAACCGGATCGTCCCGGCCCGCACCGGGCGCAGGCCGGAGACGGTCTTCATCGTCGTCGTCTTGCCGGCACCGTTGGCCCCGATCAGCGTGACGACCTCACCCTCCTCGACGGTGAAGGTGATGTCGCGGATCGCCTCGATGCGCCCGTAGTTGACGCACAGGCCGTTGACCTCAAGAAGCATTCTCGTCGACTCCCAGGTAGGCGGCGATGACGGCGGGGTTGTCGCGGATCTCGGCGGGCAGGCCCTCGGCGATCTTGCGGCCGAACTCCAGGACCACGATCCGGTCGGTCACACCCATGACCAGCCGCATGTCGTGCTCGATCAGCAGCACGGTGTAGCCCTGGTCGCGGATGGTGCGGATCAGCTCCATCAGGCGGGCCTTCTCCGCCGGGTTGAAGCCGGCGGCGGGCTCGTCCAGGCACAGCAGCGTGGGGTTGGTGGCCAGCGCCCGGGCGATCTCGAGCCGGCGCTGGTCGCCGTAGGACAGGTTGCGGGCGAGCTCGTTGGCGCGCTTGCTCAGGCCCATGAACTTGAGCAGCTCGCGGGCGCGCTCGTAGCCCTCCTTCTCCTCCCGGCGGTGCTTGGGCAGGCGCAGGATGGCCGACCCGACCCCGGTCGTGTGGTGGGCGTCGGCGCCGACGAGGACGTTCTCCAGCGCGGTCATGGTGCCGAACAGCCGGATGTTCTGGAAGGTGCGTGCGATGCCGAGCCGGGTGATCTGGTGCTTCTTGCGTCGGCCGAGCGGATCCCCCTGGAAGCGGACCCCGCCCGAGGTCGGCTGGTAGACGCCCGTCATGACGTTGAAGCACGTCGTCTTGCCGGCGCCGTTGGGGCCGATGAGGCCGAGGATCTCGCCCTCGTTGATGTGGAACGAGACCTCGTTGAGCGCCACGACGCCGCCGAAGCGCAGCGTCACGTCGTCGACCTCCAACAGCCGGCGGGCGGACGGGCCGCCGCCGGCCGCGGGGCCGGTCGACTCGACCTGGGTGTCGGTCGCGGGAGTGGTGTCAGGCATGTGCGGTCCCCTCCTCCAGGGCCTCGATCTCCTCTTCGGACTCGATCGCCCGGACGGCCCTGCGTGGCGGGAGCAGACCCTGCGGCCGGAAGATCGCCAGGGCCATCAGCGCCAGGCCGAAGAGCAGGTAGCGCTCCTCGGACAGGAACCGGAACTTCTCGGGCAGCCACGTCAGCAGGAAGGCCGCCGAGATGACGCCCCACCGGTTGCCCTGGCCGCCGACGACGACCATCGACACGAACAGCACCGAGTAGAGGATGGTGAAGTTGTCGGGGTTGAGGAACCCCTGGCGGGCGGCGAACAGCGAGCCGGACAGGCCGCCGATGCAGGCGCCGATCGCGAAGGCGAGCAGCTTGAACCGGAAGGTGGGCACGCCCATGAGCTCGGCGGCGTCCTCGTCCTCGCGCGTGGCCTCCCACGCGCGCCCGACCCGCGAGTTCTGCATCAACCGGTCGATGAAGATCACGATGATGACGACGGTCAGCGCCAGCCAGTAGAACGGCGTGGCGTCACGGACGCCGAACTGCAGGAACGTCGTCGTCGTCGACAGGTCGACCACCGGCGCCCCACCCGACCAGTCCAGGTGCGGGATGTCGAACAGCGCGGCCCCCGACGGGGACGGCACGTTGCTGATGCCGGCGGCGCCACCGAGCCAGGCGGAGTTGAGCAGGACCAGCCGGATGATCTCGCCGAAGCCCAGGGTCACGATGGCGAGGTAGTCGCCGCGGACCCGCAGTGTCGGGGCCCCCAGCAGCACGCCCGAGATCATGGCAGCGATGATCGCCAGCGGGACGCACAGCAGCCACGGGAACGACCCGTGCTCGGAGCCGAACACGGCGACCGTGAAGGCTCCGACGGCGAAGAAGCCGACGTAACCCAGGTCCAGCAGCCCGGCGTAGCCGATGACGACGTTGAGACCGAGGGCGACCAGGGCGTAGACCGCGCAGCTGAACAGCACGCTGGCGAAGTCGGAGTCCGTGGTGGTGATGAACGGCGGGTTGATGATGGGCAGCAGGTAGACCAGCAGCGCGGCGATGACCAGCAGCACGATCTTGACCGGCTTGGGCAGGCCGGCCACGCGGTCTCGGAAGCCGTGGATCCGGTCGGTGAAAGCACTCATGCGCGGGCCCTTCCCAGCGACTCGCCCAACAGGCCGGTCGGTCGGAACAACAGGATGACGATCAGCAGGAGGAACGCCACGACGTCCTTCCACTGGGTGCCGATCAGCGCCGAGCCGTAGTTCTCGGCGACGCCGAGGACGAAGCCGCCGAGCAGGGCGCCGCGGACGTTGCCGATGCCGCCGAGGACCGCAGCGGTGAACGCCTTGACGCCCAGGATGAACCCGGCGTTGTAGCGGGTGACGCC
>DASSPC010000070.1:0-29138 GCA_035699865.1 Oryzihumus sp.
CCTCGGCGATCGCCCGGACGACGTCGGCGGCCTCGCGGTCGTCGGCCAGTACCTCCAGCCGCAGCTTGGGCACCAGGTCGACCTCGTACTCGGCGCCGCGGTAGACCTCGGTGTGGCCGCGCTGACGGCCGTGGCCACTCACCTCGGCCTCCGTCATCCCGCTGATGCCCAACGACTCGAGCGCGTCGCGCACCTCCTGGAACAGGTGCGGCTTGATGACCGCGGTGACGAGCTTCATCGGTTCTCCCCTGGGTGAGTGAGCGCGCGCACGGCCCCGTGGCCGACGGTGCGGCCGGTGACGAGGGCGTGCAGGTCGTACGCGGTCTCGGCGTGGACCGCGAGGTCGATGCCACCGACCTCGTCGTCGCGATGCACCCGGAAGTCCATCAGCTTGTCGACGACCAGCCCAAGGATGCCTGACACGACGAACGCGTAGACCATCACGGTGACCACCCCGACCGCCTGCTTGCCCAGCTGACCCGGCCCACCGCCATACAGGAGGCCGTCGACCCCCGTGGGGGCCTTCGCCGTGGCCAGGAGGCCGATGCCGAGGGTGCCGACGATGCCGCCCACCATGTGCACGCCCACGACATCGAGCGAGTCGTCGTAGCCGAGCCGGTGCTTGAGGCCCACCGCGAAGGCGCAGACCACGCCGGCTGCGGCCCCCAGGACGATCGCGCCGAGGGGCGACAGGGACGCGCACGAGGGAGTGATCGCCACGAGGCCGGCCACCATGCCCGACGCGGCACCGAGAGACGTGGCGTGGCCGTCGCGGAACCGTTCGACCGCGAGCCAGCCGAGGGTGCCCGCGGCCCCGGCGACCAGGGTGGTCGTGAAGACGATGACGGCGCTCTGGTTGGCGGCCAGCGCCGAGCCGGCGTTGAAACCGAACCAGCCGAACCAGAGCAGCCCGGCGCCCACCATGACGAGGGTGAGGTTGTGCGGCCGCATGGGGTCCTTGCCGAACCCGATCCGGCGGCCGAGGACCAGGGCCAGGGCGAGCGCCGAGGCACCGGAGCCCACCTCGACCACGGTGCCCCCGGCGAAGTCGATGAGACCGACCTGGTGGACCAGCCAGCCGCCGGGATGCCCGGGGGACCCTGTGTCGAAGACCCAGTGCGCCACCGGGGCGTAGACCACGACGGTCCACACCGCCACGAACGCCATCCAGGCCCCGAACCGGGCGCGGTCGGCGATCGCCCCCGACACCAGCGCGCCGGTGATCACGGCGAACAGGCCCTGGAACACGGCATACAGGAGCACGGGGACGTGGCCCGAGCCGTTGCTCGACGGTGACATGAGGTCGCCCAGCCCGAGGTGCTGCAGCGGGTCGCCGAGCAGGCCGCCGCCGACGTCGTTGCCGAAGGCGAGCGAGTAGCCGACCAGCGTCCACAGCACGAGGACGACCGCGAGCGACCCGAAGGTCATCATCATCATGTTGAGCACGCTCTTGGCGCGCACCATGCCGCCGTAGAACAGGGCGAGGCCGGGGGCCATCAGCAGCACGAGCGCCGCGGACGTCAGCAGCCACGCGGTGTCGCCGGTGTCGAGGGCCGAGGGGGCTGTGGTGAGGGCGGTCATGGGAGGGCACCTTCGGCGCGGCTGCCGGGCGCATCCGCGACTGGTCGGGGGGACGGTCAGCTCGGCGGCAGGGGCCTCCGCCGCGGGGACCATCCCACACCCGGCGCGCACCTCGCCGTGACGCCCGTTACGCGGCCACCCCGGGCGGACCCGGCATGTACTAGAACAATCGGTCCGTTCGGGCCCCCTGTTTGGGGTGCGAAGCCGACGATCGCCATCAGATGTGCGTGCCCACGACCGATACGAAATCGGGGCTCACTAGGACAATCTGGCGGTCCCGGGACCGTTCGCCTAGGGGAATGCAGCCGCGGAGAGGCTCCCTAGGGTCAACCGGGTCAGGAGGTTCCGCGCGTGGGGGCCGCATACCCGCGCCTGACCCAGATGGAGGACGCCACCAACGGCCCTGACGGGCCGCGGTGTCCCGCCATCCATGGGGGCATGCATGGAAATGAACGAGGCTTTCCGACGTATCGTCGTCGGCCATCGCTGGATGCTGCTGCTCTTCGCCGTGGCGCCGCTGCTCGTCGTCGCCGTCCTCACGGCGTCGGCGCATCCCGCCTACGTCGCGTCCGCACGGATCCAGCAGTCGAGTGCCAAGGTCGGCTCCGACACCGAGGCGGACTCCGTCGTCAACCAGGTGAGGGGTATTGCCACCAGCACCACGGCGATCAACCAGGCCCTGCAGGCGGCCGGCGTCAACGACCGACGGGCCTCGGACGTCGCAGGCGAGGTCACCGTCACCCAGTTCGGCGCCTCACCGGTCCTTGACCTCTCGGTCACCGACAGCAGGCCCGAGGTGGCCACGCGCGTGGCCACGGCGCTGGCGCGCACCGTCATCGACTACCTCGGTGGTGAACAGCAACGGCGCGTGCAGGCCCAGATCAGCCAGATGCAGGGACAGCAGCGTCAGCTCTACACGCAGCGCCAGTCCGTGGTCGACCGGCTGTCCGCGACGACGGACCGGGCGCAGACCGCCACCCTGTCGGCCACGCTGACGACCCTCGACCAGGAGCTCAGCGACCTCAGCTCGACCATCCGCCAGCTGCAGCTCCCCGACGCCACGGCGGGTTCGGCCATGCTGATCTCTCCAGCAGTGAAGGCCCAGCAGGTGAGTCGCCGCCGCGTCACCGACCTCACGCTGGCACTGCTGGCCGGCCTGGTTGCCGGACTCCTGGTGGCAAGCGTTGTGGAGGTGCTGCGGCCGCGGGTAGCCGATCCGGGCAGCTTCGCGCGCGAGCTGGGCGTGCCCATGCTCGGACAGCTCACCTTGCCGCGGCGCCGCGGGCGCAGACGGCGTGCCCGGCAGCGCGGGGCGGGAGGGCACCGCGGGAAGGTCGCGGCCGCCGGCGCTGCGCATGAAGCCGATCCCCCCGCGACGGTGCCGCTCGAGACCGCGCTCGTCCTGCGCCGGGCGGCATCCCGGGAGCACGCCCACACCATCGTGGTCGTCGAGGCCGGCGAGCTGGACCAGGTCGAGGCGGCGGCCGCCGGGCTGCAGGACGCCTTGGCGGCACCACAGGCGGCCCCGTCGTCGAACGGCTGGGCGGAGCCGGACCTGCACCAGGCACGGGCGGGGGCCGAGCGCCACGACTTCAGGGGACAGCCTGCTCCCGGGACCGAAGCCGGAACGGCGACGACCACCAGGCTTCGAGGGCAGCAGGCCGAGCTGTCGAGCGGCGGCGTGCAGGTGGTTCGGCTCAGCGACGTCAGAGCGCTGACCAACGACCCGGGGCACGTCCTGCTCGTGCTCGACGCGAACCTGACCGCGTATGCGGAAGTGCGGCGTGTCACCGACATCTGCGCCGCAACGGGGTGGCCGGTGATTGGGGTGCTCGGCCTGCGCTACCACAAGGGGGCGCGGCGATGAGAAACCCCTTGAACAGCAACCCGATCCATGTCCGGGTCGAGGCGCTTCCGTCCGCCGCCGACCTGGCGGCGAACATCCAGGCCGCCCTGGAGATGCTGGCTGACGCCCGGCGGGTCGAGCTCGTCGGCTCGGGCGACCTCGCGGACGTGGTGCACACGATCGGAAGCACCCAGGCCCGCTGGGCCGGTCGAGCCTTGCGGGTCCACAGCATCGAGCGCCTGCCCCTCCGCGCGAACGGGCTGTCCCCGGCCGGTTGGTGGGTGCGCAGCTGCAGCCGGATGGCGCCGGCGGTGGCGACCTGGCTGGTCCATGGCCAGACCGCCGGACGGCTGCTCGTCAGCTCAGGCGTCGCGCCGGGTGAGCGGGTCAGGTGCCTGCCGCTGCTGGGACCGGCGGCGGCCGGACCCTCCAGCATCAGCACCGGCGAGAGCCGGGCGGTCCTGCGCCGCGCCCTGGACGTGGCTCCGGGCGTGAAGCTGGCGCTCGGGCTCGAGGCCGGGACCAGCCACGTGGGCGCCGCCGCCTGGGCGCCGGCCCTCGAGGCCCTGCGGCGCAGTGACCTCGTCGTCGCACAGCTGCGTCCCGTCCTCGGTGCGCCAGGGCACTACACCGTCCGCCGCATCGACGACCCACACCGTGCCGTGACCGCGCCCCTGCCGCTCGTCCTGCGGGCAGCCGACCTGCTGGTCGCCGCGGACTCCGGGCTGGCCGCCTCCAGCCCAGCCGCAGCGGCGGTCGAAACCGGACTCCCGGTCGTGGCCGTCACCACTGACAGCGCCGCCGAGCTGGTGCTGTCCGGCGCCGCCGGCTGCGTCGTCCCTGCCCGCGCCGACGCCGTGGCGCAGGGTGTGGTCGCGTTGCTGGAGCGTGGAGTGGCCACCCGCCAGTTCGGACCTGGACCACAGGAGGAGCGGCGCAAGGTCGCCGTGCTGGCCCACTACCTCCTCGACACCTACCGGCAGTCGCTGAGTGTGTCGCTGGTCCGGGGTCTGGCATGACGGCCGCACCGCTGCCCGGCCAGACCATCGACCACGTGAGCTTCGCGCAGTGCCACATCTCGTCGGAGGCGCAGGAGCTGGCACTGGAGGTGATGGCCGGCGGCTGGCTCACGGCGGGCCAGCGCACCCTGCAGTTCGAGGACGAGATCGCCCGGTGGGTCGGCGCCCGGAGCAGTGTCGCCGTCAGCTCCTGCACGGCCGCGATCGAGATGGCCCTGCGGGCCCTGGACCTGCGCCCGGGCTCCGCCGTGCTCACCCCCACGCTCACCTTCTGCGGCGCGGTGCACGCCATCGTCCACGCCGGACTGCGACCAGTCCTGCTCGACGTCGACGAGGAGACCCTCACCGTCAACGTCACCGAAGTGGCACGCACACGCCGGGAGCGTCCGGCAGCCATGGTGGTCCAGCACATGGCCGGATACCCGGCGGCCACCCGGGAGCTGGCCGAGGCGGCCGGGCTGCCCCTCGACCGGGTCGTCGAGGACGCCGCCCACGGGCTCGGGGCCTCGCGGGACGGCCAGGCGGTGGGCACGTTGCCCTCGACCACCTGCTTCAGCTTCTACGCCACGAAGAACCTGCCCATCGGCGAGGGCGGGGCGCTGACGACGCCCGACCCCGAGCGGACGGACCGGCTGCGGGTGATGCGGCAGCACGGCATGAGCAAGGACGCCTGGCGGCGGTACGAGCCTGGCTCCGGGTGGCGCTACGACGTCACGGTCGACGGCCTCAAGGCGAACTTCACCGACCTGCAGGCCGCGATCGGGCTGGGTCAGCTGGCCCACCTGCACCGCTGGCAGGCCCGGCGCGCCGAGCTGGCCGACCGCTACGACGCCCAGCTGGGCGACGTGCCCGGCCTCGTGCTGCCGCCGCGCCCCGCCGACGGCCGCCACGCCTGGCACCTGTACGCGATCCGGGTCCAGCCGGAATTCGGTCGCAGCCGGGACGAGCTCATCGCGGCCCTGGCGGAGCGCGGGGTCGGCACCTCGGTGCACTTCATCCCCGTGCACCGCTTCCCCTACTTCCGGCAGCTCCTGGGGGACGTCACCCCCTGCCTGCCCGTGGCGGAGCGGGTGGCCGACCAGCTGCTCTCGCTACCGCTGCACCCGCACCTGTCCGATGACGACGTTGACCGGGTGTGCGCACAGGTGGTCTCGCTGCGCACGCACCGAAGGAGGTAAGCCATGCACGTGGACGCCCACAAGCTGGGGCGGCGAGCTGTCCGCCCCACCGGGGTGAGGACGTTGATCGTCGGGGCCGGGAACGCCGGCCGCACCCTCGCCCGCGACCTCACCGCCAGCACGTCCTTCGGGCTCTGCCCGATCGGATTCCTCGACGACAACCCCCACCAGCGCCGGTTCGGCCGACTCGGGGTGCTCGGCCCGATCAGTGCTCTCGGCGACGTGGTCCGGGCCCACGCGATCGAGGTCGTGATCGTGGCCATCCCGTCCCTGCCACCCATCGAGCTCGCCGGACTGCTGCAGACCGCCGCGGCCACGGGTGCCCGGGTGCGCTACCTGCCCACCTTCCACGCAGCGGTCCAGCGTGACTCCCGCAGCGGCGACCTCGTCGGGGTGTCACCGGCCTCGCTGCTGGGCCGGGACGAGGTCAACGTCGTCCGCCCTGCGACCCGGGCGACCGTCCGCGACCGCCGGGTGCTGGTCACCGGGGCAGGGGGCTCCATCGGCAGCGAGCTGTGCCGACAGATCAGCTCCTACGGTCCCTCGGCGTTGTACATGCTCGACCACGACGAGTCGAACCTGCACCGCCTCCAGCTCGAGCTCCACGACGAGGCGCTCCTGGACACCGACGAGCTCATCGTGGCCGACATCCGCGACGCGGCCAGGATCGGCCAGCTCTTCGCCGACCTGCGCCCGGAGGTCGTCTACCACGCCGCGGCGCACAAGCACCTGCCGCTGCTGGAGAGGCACCCCTGCGAGGGGGTGAAGTCCAACGTCGTGGGCACCGCGAACGTCGTGGATGCCGCCGTCGGCAGCGGGGCCCAGCGCTTCATCCTCATCTCCACCGACAAGGCAGCGGCACCGACATCCGTCCTCGGTGCCACCAAGAGCGTGGCCGAGATGGTGGTCCGGAGCCGGGCCGGAGGCGGGACCAGCGTCGGCTCGGTGCGCTTCGGCAACGTGCTCGGCAGCCGGGGCTCCTTCCTGCACGTGATGGCCCACCAGATCGCCACCCACGCGGCGGTCACCATCACCGACCCGGACGTGGACCGGTTCTTCATGACGGTCGAGGAGGCGGTCGGCCTGGTGCTGGAGGCCGGCGCCATGGCCGAGGCGGGTGAGACGTTCGTCCTCGACATGGGTGAGCCGGTTCGCCTGGTGTCGCTCGTCGAGAGCTACGCCGCCCAGGTCGGTGTCACCGACGTGGAGCTGAGGTTCACCGGGCTCCGACCGGGAGAGAAGCTCAACGAGGAGCTGTTCAGCCCCGGGGAGTCGCCCACGTCGACCGCGCACCCCCGGATCTCCGCCACGCGAGGTGACCCGCTTCCGGGCGAGTTCGACGTCGCCGTGAAGGACCTCGCCGCGGCCGCGGCGGACAACGACGTCGACGGGGTGCGGGAACGGCTGTCCGCGCTGGTGCCCGGGTACAAGCCGTCCCCACCGGCGGACGGCACCGTGGCGGCCTTGTTCGACTCCTTCTACCCGGACGACTTCTGATGCGCGCCACCATGGTGCAGGCCGGGGAGAAGGTCCTGCTCGACTGCCAGCCGGTGTGGCTGTCGCGGCTGCTGGCCGAGGCCTGCGGCGACGCGCTTCGCCCGGGCGATGGCGACACCGACCCCGACGTGCATCTGGTCGTGACCGGTGACCGTTCCCCGTTCGCGGTGGCCGGCTGGGCTCCGCTGACGCGCGGCGCGGTCCACCAGTACCGCAGCGTGGTGATGACCAACGCCTGCGGCTCGGGCTTCGACGTGCGCGTCGACGTCCTCGGTGCGGAGGCTCATCCCAGGGTCCGCGTCGAGGCGCGCTTCCGCCCGCCGGCCCGCGAACGGCTGGCAGCGTGGGGTCTGCGGTCCCGGTTCCACCTGCTCGTACGGGCGACGCTGGTGCAGTACCCGGCCCTGTGGGCGGCCGGCACGCGAGGCCGGGTCCCCGTGCACGCCGCCGCCGTGACGGTCGGTGATGACGTCGCTCTGCTGGCCGGTCCCGGTGGCGTGGGCCGCTCGACGCTGCTCCTGCGCAGCCTCGAGGACGGGGGGCTCGCCTGCGCGGACAACCTCTGTGTCAGCGACGGCACCCGGGTCCACGGGCTGGTGGAGCCCATGCGCCTCATCGGGGCGGGAGGGCGCCGGATGCCGCACGGGCGCAGTGAGCGCAGCCTGCCGCGCCGGATCGACTCGCTCACCCCGACGTGCCTGGTGGTCGTGCGCCGGGACGAGCGCGGACGCCCCACCGTGACCGCCATCGACCCGGCCCGGGCCGCTTCGGTCCTCGCCGCCGGCACCTACATGGCCGGGGAGCTCCGGCGGTACTGGCCGTTTGCGGCCACCCTGGCCCTCGGCACCGGCACGGGGCCGGCGCACCCCGACGTCACGGGCGTCGCACACACCCTTGCGACCCTCCCGGCTGTGGAGCTCACCCTGGGGCCACCACCTCCGCCATCCCTGGCCGAGATGCTCGCCCGCGCCACGCAGGTGGGCTCATGACCGGCCGCGTGCGGGTCGTGACCGTGGTGACCCGCTTCGAGGCCGGCGCGGGGGTGGTGGCGCTGCGCGGGGCCATGGCACTGGACCGGGACCGCTTCGACGTGGGGTTCGTCGCCGGGTCCGGCGGCCGGCTCCTGGAGGAGGCTGCCGCGGCCGGCTTCGACGTCCGCCTCGAGCCGGGTCTGCGCCACGACATCGCGCCAGTGGCCGACCTGCGTGCCGTTCGCCGGCTGACCGAGATGCTGGAACGCGAGCGCCCCGACGTGGTGCACACGCACAGCGCCAAGGCTGGTGCCATCGGCCGGGTGGCGGCGCACCGCGCCGGTGTCGGCCGGGTGGTGCACACCTACCACGGCTTCCCGTTCCACGACTTCCAGTCGGCGGCGCGACGGGCGGCCTACGTGAGCATCGAGCGCCGGCTCGGCCGCATCACCGACGTCGGGCTCTGTGTGGGCACGGCGGTGGCGGTGGAGGCCGTGCGCCGCCGGCTCGTGGCTCCCGAGCGGATCCGCACCATCACCGTCGACGTCGACCGCGTGAACGGCCGCGGCACCCGCGAGGAGCGCCGGGCTGAGGCGCGGTCCCGGCTCGGGCTGCCCCAGGATGCGGTGGTCGTGGGCGCGGTCGGGCGGCTCTCCTACCAGAAGGCGCCCGAAGACTTCGTGGCCGCGCTCTCGCTCCTGCACCGACCCGGTGTCGTCGGGGTGTGGATCGGCGACGGGGAGCGCGCGGCGCAGATGCGCCATGCCGTCGAGACCGCGAGTCCCTGGACCCGGGTGTTGCTCGCCGGGGAGCGCAGCGACGTCGCGGAGCTGCTGCCAGCGCTGGACGTGTTCGCCCTGCCCAGCCGCTACGAAGGGGTGCCGGTGGCCATCGTCGAGGCCGCGATGAGTGGGGTCCCGGTCGTGGCTACTGCGGTCAACGCCGTGTCGGACGTGGTCGTGCCGGGAGTCACGGGGCTGCTGGTCCCTCCCGAGCGGCCCGAGCTGATGGCCAACGCGATCGGTCACGTCCTGGACCACCCCGACGAAGCGTCCGGGATGGCCGCCGCCGCGTGGCTGCGCCTCGCCGGGGGCTATGGCCACCCGAGCCTCGGGCGCGTCCTCACCGCCGCCTACCTTCCGCCGACCTGCCCGCCCACCCGCTCCACCCTGCCTGCGCGATACGAAGGAGTCTCCCGTGCGCGTTGACCTGTTCACCCACCCCGACGACGGCGACGTCCGCGACCGGCTGACGGTGTTCGACAGCCCCGAGGCCATGGCCGACCCGACGCTGCTCGAACAGCTGTCCCGGGGCACCTCCGATGCGGACCTGGCCGCGCCACCGGTCGTCCTGCCGGACTTCTGCCACAAGAGCAAGTCGGAGATGCCGTCCAGTATCGCGGTGGCCACCCGGGGTGCGATCCGCCCCACCCTGACCGACGCGGCCCTGAACTGCGGCATGGCCCTGGCGACCCTGGACGTCGAACGCCCTGCTGCGGCGGCGGTCAGCGACTTCTACCGCCGGGTGCGGGAACGGTTCCCCAACCCGCCGCGGTGGAACCGCGAGCTGACCCGGGACGAGGTGCTGCGCGCGGCCGTGGAGGGCGCGGACTTCGCCGCGCAGCGGTTCGGGCTCAACCAGGCCGACCTGGACCGCGTGGAGGAGTTCGGCCGCCTGGACGTCGAGGAGTACGGCGGGGCCGAGCGCGCCCGCAAGGAGCTGCCGTGGGTCTGCGTGCAGATGGCGCGGTTGAGGTTCGGCTCGATCGGGCCGAGCACCCACTTCCTGGAGCTGCAGGAGGTCGAGGAGATCCTGCACCCCGAGGCGGCCGAGGAGCTCGGCGTCCACCTGGGCCAGGTGACGATGCAGTTCCACAACGGCGGGGGCGTGCTGACCGGCCAGATCGGGCAGCTGTACGGCCAGCGCAAGGCCGGTTCACGGGCGCTGCGGGCCGAGATGGCAGTGGTCAAGCCGTGGGCACACGTCCGGGGGCAGGGACGGGCGCCGCTGGCCGAGCGCTACGGCGCCTACTTCCGGTCGGGCCTTCCCTCCCTGCCGGTCGACGGTGACGAGGGGCGGCGGGTCATGCTCGCGCAGCGGTTGTCCATGAACTACGGCTTCGCCTACCGGCTGGCGACGTTCGAGGCGCTGCGCCGGTTCGCCCTCGAGGCCTTCGGCGCCAACCTGGAGCTGGTCGTCGACTCGCCGCACAACTCCGTCTACGAGGAGATGGTCGACGGGGCGCCGGCCTTCGTCCACCGGCACAACGCCGCGCGGGCCTGGACGCCCGAGCTGATGGCAGGACACCCGGCCTTCGCCAACACCGGACAACCCCTGCTGGTGCCCGGCACCAACCGCACCTCGTCGTTCCTGTGCGTGCCCGCGCCGCAGGCGGACCGGAGCCTCTACACCGCGTGCCACGGGACCGGCAGCATCATCAGCGCCTTCGCCCGGGACGGCCGGTCCGGGGCGGACCACCTGGGACGTCGGACGCTGCGCTACGGGTACTCCGACGCGGCACCGGAGGAGGTCCCCCAGCTCGACGACCGCGGTGTCGACGCGGCCCTGTCGATCCTGTCCGGCAACGGGCTCGTGCAGCCGGTCGCGCGACTGCGCCCGTTCGCGGTGCTGACGTGATCGCCGACGAGGCGCCCGCCTCGACCACGAACCTGTGGCTGTCCCTGCTGCCCGATCCGCGCAGGTTCGTCGCCCTGCCCTCGACCCGACGGCCCGTCGTGGTCGCGGAGAAGGATCCCGGCGTGATGGCGTACGTGGCGCACGCGTTGCTGGCCGCGCCCCCCGGCTCCCGCGCCGCCCGGGTGCCCGCCTGGGCACAGAGCGCGACCCGTCATGCGCTGCGCGCCCCCGTCACGTGGGGCGTGCTGCCCGCGGTGGACCGGGTGGCCCGGCCGGACGCGACGCCGGGGCCCGGCGGCCTGGCGGGGTGGCTCGCCGAGAGCGGACACCGCATGGTCGTCCTCAACCACAGCCACGACGGCGACGGCCGGGTCGTGGTCCTGCTCTTCACCGCGGGGCAGCGGGAGCCGTCGATCGTCCTCAAGGTCGCGACAGGAGCCGGAAGCGCCCGGCTGCGCGAGGAGGACACGCGCCTGCGCGCGGTCCGCGGGCTGCGCATGGGCCCCCTTCGCTCGACCGTGCCGCACCTGCTGCCGCCGCCCGCCGACGAGAACCTGAGCGTGCTCGCGACGAGCGCGCAGGCGGGCGTACCGATGCTGGTCTCCTACCACCGGCCCGGCCACGTCCGCTCCCCCGCACGCGTCAGGGCGGACTTCCGCGCGGCCGGCGACTGGCTGGCCCAGCTGCAGTCCGACCACGTCGGCGGCTGCACGCCGCTGGACCTGACGCCCGGGTGTGCGGACGCCGCGGCGCGGGTGCTGGGCGACCGGCCGGCCGAGCTGGACCGCGTGCTGGAGCTGGTGAGCAGCCTGCGGTCGAGGCTGCGCCGGTACTCCGTCGCCCGAACGGTGGTGCACGGGGACTTCTGGCCCGGCAACCTGCTCGTACGCCAGGGTCGGATCAGCGGCGTGGTCGACTGGGAGCGCGCCGAGCCGTGCGGGAACCCGGTGCGTGACCTGACCCGGTTCGCAGTGGCTTACGCGCAGTACCTGGACCGGCACACCCGGCCCGGGCGACAGGTCCGGGGCCACCCCGGGCTCATGGCGGGGCCGCCCGGGGCGGGGGTGCTGCACGCGACGGACGGTTCGGGCTGGTTCCCCAGCCTCGTCCGCGCATACCTGCAGGAGGGCCTCGCCCGACTGGACCTGCCCCCGTCCCTGGGGCGCGACATCGTGCTGGCCGACGTCGCCGCCACCGCGGCTGAAGCGGCCCAGCCGGGGTTCGCGCGGGACCAGTGGTTTCTCTTCCTGGCCCTGGGCGGGATGGAGAGGTGACCGGTGCCATGACGGCCTTGACCCCCGCTCCCCACCGCACCTCCGCCCCGGGTGGCACCCCCGGCTCCGGCGGCGCGATGCCCGGTCGGCCGACGGCAGCGCCGCGCGGCACGATGGAACGACTCGCGGTCGGCTCGATGGCGGTGGCCTTCGCCGCGCAGTTCGCCGTGCGACCCTCGGGGCCCGGCAACAGCTCGCCGGTGGACGTCCTGACCCTGGTCTCGCTGCTGTCCGTGGCGATGTGGGCGGCCGGTGCCCGGCTGCGGGTGCGTGCGCCCTACGCCCTCGGGTTCGGCCTGATGCTGCTGGGCGGCGCCCTGGCCGGCCTGGTCAGCGACCTGCCGGGGACCGCGCTGCTGGCCCTGGCCCAGGACGTGGTCCTCTTCGCCTGGGGCACGGCCGTGGTCACCGTGGCCCGTGACCCGGCGCGGCTTCGCCTGCTGGCGACGACCTGGGCGTACGCCGCCACCGTCTGCGCCACCGTCCTGGTCGCGGGGTCCCTCGCCCACCTCACCGTCATCACCGGCGTCGTCGCCCGCGAAGGCAACCGGGCCCTGTTCACCTTCGGAGACCCGAACTACGCGGCGACGTACTGGGTGCTGTCCCTGTTCGTCGTGTATGCCGCGAAGGTCCCGCGCCGCGGCGGCCCCCGGGTGTTCGCCTACGCGGTACTGGTGTGGGCGCTGTTGCTCACCGAGTCCAACGGGGGCCTGGTGGAGCTCGGCCTCGGGTGCCTGCTGATCGCCGCCGTGGCGATGTACCGCCGCCACGGACTGGTCGGCGCCATCGCCTGCGTCCTGCTCACCGGAGTCGTGACCACGACGGCACTGACGGTGGTGCCGCTCAGCAGCATCCAGACCTGGGCCCGGGCCTCGGGCCAGTCGATCCTGGTGAACTCGCTCGGGCGCAGCAACGACAGCAGCGCTCAGCGCAGCCTGCTGGTCAGCGAGTCGCTGCAGCTGTACCTGACCGGCAACACGTTGGGGACCGGCCCGGCAACCACCAAGGCGCTGCTCAGCGCCCGGGGCTACCCCTACGCGAAGGAGGCGCACGACGACTACCTGGCCGCCCTGGTGGAGCGGGGCCCCGTCGGGCTCCTCGGCGTGGTGGTCCTGCTCGCGTCGGCCGCCTACCGGGCCGGCCGGTTGCTGCGGCCCAGGGCGGGCCCGCCGGACCCCTGGGGGCTGCCCCGGCCGGTGGGCCTGGTCGCAGCCCTGCTCGCGACCGCCGCGGCCAGCACGTACTACGAGGTGATGCACTTCCGGTTCGTGTGGGCGCTCCTGGCGTTGGTCGCGGCCGCATCCTTCGCGGACACGGCGCGCCGCGGTCCGCAGCGCAGGGGTGCCCAAGCCTTCGCAGAGGGTCCGCCGTGAGGCGCCCTGGCCGGGTGGCCGCGGCGCTGCACGTCTCGGAGGGCGACCTCGGGCGCCGGGCCGCGGCGGCCAACCTCATCGCGCAGACCACGGCCCTGGCCCTCGTGGCTTTGGCCAGCCTGGTCGTCGCCCGCGTGGGGGGCGCCTCGGTGCTGGGCACGTGGACGCTGCTGCGGGTGCTGCCCTGGCTCACCGGGGTGATCTGCAGCTGCGGGGTGCCGGTGGCCTCGGCGTTCGTGCTCAGCGGCGCCCGGGGTGAGGACCCGAGGGTCCGCCCCACGCTGAGCCTGCTCGTGCTGGGCGGCACCGTGGTCGGCGCGGCGGCGTGGGTGCTCTTGACCCCGCTCCTGCACGCGCTGTTCCTGGAGCAGGTCCCCGGGCGGCTGTTGCTGCTCATGGGCGTCACCGTGGTCACGCAGCTGTGGACGGTGTGGGCCAAGGCGTGCTGCCAGGGGCAGGCAGACATGGCCGGCGCGAACCTGGTCATCGTCGGTGAGGAGGTCGCCTTCCTCCCCGCCTTCATTGCGACGCTGGCAGCCGGAGGCAGCTCGCTCACAGCGGTGGCAGCCGGTCTCGTCGCGGCCGGGGTCTGCTCCACGGCAATCGGCCTGAGCCGCCTGGCCAGACGAGGCTTCTTCAGCAGGTGGGCGACTCCTTCGGGGCCGTTGGCCCGGTCGGTCCTCGGCTACGGCGCACGGGCCCAGCTGGGCAACCTGCTCTGGCTGGTCAACCTGCGGCTGGACCTGCTCATGCTCGGGGCGCTGGCCGGCCCGGCCACGCTGGGCGTCTACGCCGTTGCCTCCAAGTCGGCCGAGCTGATGCGACTCCCGGCCACTGCCGCCAACTACGTGCTCTACCCCCGCTTCGCCCGGCTCAACCCGCCCGCGGCCGCCGTGGAGGTGCGCACCCTGCTCCCGCGCGCCTGCGGCCTGACCATCGCGGCGGCCCCGGTGCTGGCTGTCGCCTCCGCCGTCGGACTGCCGTTGCTGTTCGGGGCCGAGTTCCGGGCCGCGGTGCTTCCCGCCTGCGTCCTGCTCGTCGGGCTCGCCGTCGAGGGTGCCGCCGCGGTCTCCACGGCCTACCTGTGCGGCATCGGAAGACCCGGGGCGAACTCCGCCGGCATGGCGCTCGGGGTCGTCGTCACCATCGCCCTGGACGTCGCCCTCATCCCCCGCCATGGAGCCCTCGGAGCCGCCACCGCCTCGAGCGTGGCCTACCTCTCGGCGGCCGGCCTGCTCACCTACATGGCCCTGCGCATCTCGGCCCGCGTGGCCCCCGCGCCGGTGACCGCCCTCAAGAAGGAGACGTCATGACCCACGCCAGCCCAGCGCCCCTGACGCGCCCTGGCCCGCACCCGGCCGGAGTCGCCACCAGGGAGTGCTCCGCCTCAGGAACCGTCGTCCTCGTCGGTGCCGTCCACGAGGCCCGGCCCGCCCTCGACGCGCTGCTCAACGACCCACGCGTCCACCTGGCCATGGTGGTGACGCGCACCCGGGAGGGCGCTGCCAGGCTCTCCGGAGCGGTCGAGCTGGCTGAGCCGGCCACCGCCGCAGGAGTGCCGGTCGTGCGCACCGACGACGCCAACGACCCCTCTGTGGTGGCGGCGATCCGCGCCTGCGCACCGGACCTGCTGGTCGTCGTCGGGTGGACCCAGCTGGTCAAGCCCGAGCTGCTGGCCGTGCCCCGGCGAGGGTGCATCGGCTTCCACGCCTCGCTCCTGCCGCAACACCGCGGGCACTCCCCCGTGAACTGGGCGATCCTGCGCGGCGAGACGCTGACCGGCAACACGATGATGATGCTGGCGCCCGGCGCCGACACCGGCGACATCGTCGACCAGCACACGATCCCGATCACCCCGGACGACACCTGTGCCACGGTCTACCAGCGGGTCGGGGAGGCCGGTGCCGCGATGCTGAGGGACAACCTGGCGGACCTGCTCACCGGCACTGCCCGGCGCCGCCCGCAGCGCACGGACGAGGGCGACGTCCTGCCCCGCCGCACCCCGGACATGGGCGTCATCGACTGGGACCAGCCGGCTCCATGCGTGCACGACTGGGTCCGGGCCCTCACCCATCCCTACCCCGGAGCCTTCACGGCGTACGACGGCCGGCGGCTGATGGTGTGGGCCACGCAGACACCGGGGTGCGCGGGGCCGTCCGGGCCGTCCGGCCGGGCCGGCGAGGTCCTGGCCCTCGAGGACGAGGGCATCCGCGTGGGAGTCCGTGGCGGCACCATCCTGGTGACCCACATGTCGATGCCCGGCCAGGGCCCGCAGCCGGCGACGCCGTGGGCGGCGCGCTCGGGGCTGGGCGTGGGAGTGCGTTTCGACCCCGTGCCCCGGTCGCTCGCACAGTGGGCC
Organism: Oryzihumus sp.; assembly: GCA_035699865.1. Lineage (GTDB taxonomy): Bacteria > Actinomycetota > Actinomycetes > Actinomycetales > Dermatophilaceae > Oryzihumus. The sequence goes on from DASSPC010000070.1 coordinate 15,736, forward strand.
CGCGGCCAGGGACCTCGTCCCGAAGGTGCGCCGTGACGCGGGTGCTCGTCGTCGCGGCGCACCCCGACGACGAGCTGCTCGGGCCCGGGGGGACCCTGGCCAGGCACGTCCAGGACGGAGACGAGGTCCACGCGGTGGTGCTGGCGGACGGCGCCACCAGCCGGTACCCCACCGACATGGTGCCGGTGCTGGCCGACTGCGCAGCCCGGGCTGCCAAGGTGCTCGGCCTGACGGCGATCCACCTGGCGAGGCTGCCGGACCAGCAGCTGGACACCCTGCCCCTGCTGGAGGTCACGCGTGCGATCGAGGCGATGGTCGACCAGGTTCGTCCTGACGTCGTCTACACCCACTTCCCCGGGGACGTGAACAACGACCACGCCATCGTGGCGCGGGCAGCCTGGACCGCGTGCCGCCCCTACGTCGTACCCCGCCTCCGACGTTTCGCCGTCTATGAGACCCCCTCCTCGACGGAGTGGGCCTGGCCGCTGGCCGGAGGCATCTTCACCCCGGAGCTGTTCGTCGACGTCAGCGAGACGATCGAGGTGAAGCTGGCTGCCCTGCAGTGCTACGAGGGCGAGCTGCGCCCCTACCCGCACCCGCGGTCCTCCCGCGCGATCCGGGAGAGGGCGGCGTACTGGGGCAGCAAGGTGGGTCGCCGGGCGGCCGAGGCGTTCCAGGTCCTGCGGGAGGTGAACGGATGAACCGGTCAGCAGCCCAGCAGCTCGGTGGCACCCACCGCAGACCAGCCCTCCGCAGCGCGGCCCCCCGCGCACCAGCCCTCCCCAGCGCGGTCCAGCCGCGCCGGGACAGTGGCCTTCGCCGCACCGTCGACGTCGTGGCCGCTGCCGTCGGGCTGGTCTGTGCCGGCCCGCCCCTGGTGGTGCTGGCCGCCGCGGTGCGGCTGACCAGCCCTGGGCCGGCGATCTACCGCCAGGACCGGGTCGGGCGGGACGGGATCCCGTTCTCCATCCTCAAGCTCCGCACCATGGTCGTCGGCAGCGACCGTGGTGGTCCGTCGGTCAGCGGCACGGCGGACCCGCGCGTGACTCCGTTGGGTCGGCGGCTGAGGGCCGCCCGGCTGGACGAGCTGCCCCAGCTGGTCAACCTGCTGCGCGGCGACATGACATTGATCGGCCCCCGACCCGAAGTACCCCGGTTCCTGGAGCACTACAGCCCGGCCGAGCGTCAGCTCCTGCGGGTCCGCCCGGGCATCATCGGGCCGGGCGCGCTGCTGTTCGCCCATGAGCAGGCCCGGGAGCTGGACGCGGCCGACGACCCGGACCTGGTCTACGTCGCCCGTCACCTGCACCCCAAGCTCGCCCAGGACCTCGACTACGTCTGCCACCGCACCCTGAGCAGGGACCTGTCCCTGCTCGCGGCGGCGGCCAGGATGCCCCTGGGCGGGAGCTGACGATGCCTCGACGAATCAGGTGGGGCCGCCACAGCCGCTGGACCTCAAAGGTCACGAGCTGTGTCGCGGCCCTTGCCCTCGGCGCCGCCCCCGCCGTCCTCGCCTCCTGCGACGCAGCCGGCGACCAGGCCGGGGCCACCCCCCTGGCGGCGCGGCGGCACTACGCCGCCAACGGCAACGTCCCTGACTCCGGCGGCTACCCGCCCGGGCGGCTGGGCTTCACCATCGCCGACGTCTCGACCCGCCAGCAGCTCGACCAGCTCCCGGCCGGCGTCGAGGCCCTCGTGTACATCGGCAGCTGTCGCGGCACCGACGGGGAGTTCATCTCCCGCGTCAGCGAGTTCGCCGGCCAGCCCAAGGTCTTTGGCTTCTACCTGATGGACGAGCCGGACCCGCAAAGCTGTCCTGCGGCTCACCTGGCCCAGGAGTCGGCGTGGATCCACCAGCACGTCCCCCACACCGTCACGTTCATCGTCGAGCAGAACCTGTCGTCATCGAAGACGCCGAGCTACCGGGGCGGCTACAACGCGGCCAACACCGGCGTCGACCTGTTCGGCCTCGACCCCTATCCCTGCCGCAGCGAGCTGTCGGGGTGCGACACCACGATGGTCGGGCGTTTCGTCGCAGCGGCGGAGGCCTTCGGTATCTCCCGGTCCACGATCGTCCCGGTCTTCCAGGCCTTCGGCGGCGGGCAGTGGGTGGATGACGGTGGCGGCTCCTACCGCCTGCCCGACCCGGCGCAGGCACGGGAGCTCCTTGCCGCGTGGGATCGCGCAGTCCCGCGTCCCGTCTTCGACTTCGTCTACAGCTGGGGCAGCCAACGGGGGGACACCGCGCTGGAGACGGCACCGCCGTCCCTCCAGCAGGTGTTCGCCGCGCACAACCGTGAGCTCACCGGACCACTCCCACCCGCGGCTTCGTGACCGGCCGGCGACACACGGCGCACGAGTCGCCGGCGAGACCTGTCCGGCACGTCGGCTAGCTCACGAGACCCGGCCTGTGGTGCTTCGTCTTGAGCGCGGCCGAGCCGGAACCGGGTCGGAATGTCGCGACCGCCGCATACCAGTCGCCACTGCGCGCGAGGGTGAAGCGCCCGTTCTGGGCTCCTGGCGCGCCGGAGAGGATTGCGGCGGTGTCTGCGGACTGGCTGCCGTTGTGGGCCTCCAGGACGAAGGGGACGCCCTGGCTGGTCCCCGGCGTGACCGTCAGCGGCTGGCCACCCGTCAGCAGCGCGGCGAACACCAGCTCACCGCCGGGAACGGCGGCGGTGGAGCCGGAGTCGGCGGCGGTGCCCACGCCCTTGCCCACGGACACCCCGTCGAGGGCGTTGGAGGTGACGATGCCCGAGTACTCCGACACGGCGCTGGGCAGGTAGGTGGCCACGGTGGCCGAGATCGTGATCGTCAGGCCAGCCGGCGCCGGATGGGTGCCCTGCACGTAGTACAGGGCGATGTCGCCCTTCCCGTTCGTGAACGTCTCGGAGGCCGAGCGGGTCCAGGCGCCGTTGACGGGGTCGGAGACCTGCACCTGGCCGGTCGAGTCGTACTGGGCGAACCATCCGACGAGGAGGTCACCCGCCCCGACCGGTTGGGAGAGCGTCAGCGTCGTCGACGTCTGTCGGGTGCCTGGGGAGTCTGCTGCGCCCTGCACGTAGGTGGGCGACGACGTCGGCGTCGTGACCTGCAGCCCCGTCGACTGGGCGGAGTGGTTGCCGGCCGCGTCGAACGCGTCGACCGTGTAGGTGTAGGTCGTGCCTGCGGCCACCGTGTTGTCCGTGAAGGAAGTGCCCGCCGTGGTGCCCAGGGCCGTGCCGTTGCGGTAGACGGTGTAGCCCGTGACACCCACGTTGTCGGTCGATGACGACCACGCCAGGCTGACGCTGCTCGTCGCGACACTGGTGGCATGCAGTGAGGTCGGCGTCGTCGGCGCCTGGGTGTCGCCGGTCGAGGCGGGCCGGAACGTCGCGGCAACGGCGTACCAGTCGGTCGAGGCGCCCAGGGTTGCCCTCCCGTTCTGGGGACCCGCAGCACTGGAGGCGATGTCCTGCTCGTAGGCCGAGCCCGAGGCCGTGTGTGCCCGCGGTGTGTAGGTCACGCCGTTGCTGGCACCGGGTGTCACCGACGAGGGGTTGCCGCCGGTGACCAGCGCCGAGAAGACCAGCTCGCCGGAGGGAACCGCCGCGGTGGCCCCGGTGTCGACGGCCGTGCCAACACCGCGCCCGGACACGATCTGGTCGAGCGGGCCGGCGACGGCGACACCCGAGTACTCCGCCACCGATCCCTGGAAATAGGCGGACCCGCCAGCCGTGACCGTGACCGTCAGGCCGGCCGGCGCAGCCTTGGCGTTCGCCACGTAGTAGAGGGCGATGTCCCCCGTGTCGTTCTGGAACGCCGTCGAGGCCGGCGCGCGGGTCCACGCACCGTTGACGTTGTCGGAGACCTGGACCTGACCGGGCACGTTGTACTGCGCGAACCACCCCACGAGCAGGTCGCCGGCGCCCACCGGGCCGGTCAGCGTCGTGGTGGTCGATGCCACCCTGGTGCCCGTGACGAAGGCACTCCCCTGGACATAGCCGGGCGAGGCCGCGGCGAGCGCCGCCGGCGCGGACGGAAGCCACGTCAGGGCCAGTGCGGCGGCGGCCAACACCGACACGGCGCGCATCCTCCACCGAGCTAGACGGACCTGCATCTGCCCACCCCCCTCATCTGGCCCCGTACTGGGCCACTCAGTGATAGCGGAGGCGGAGACGCAGGGAACACCTGCAATCAACGAGGGTGTCTGGGCCATTTGCGGTAGCAAACGGCGGCACCCACAGGCACGACCGACGTCCCGACGCACGTCGGCGGACACGCCCGACGAGTCGTCTGGGGTGTCCGGCGAGACTCAGCGTTCGCGGAGCTCCGCGCTTGCCCGTCCGGGTGCCCCTGCAGTGCGCATCCCGGCAACGGGATCACCGGTGCCGATGACCAGGTCGGCGAACCGCGCGGTCTCGCTGACCGCACGGGCGTTGGCCTCGTCGGGGCCGTCAACCCAGGCGACCGCCGCGTCCGGCTCCTTGCCGAAGGCCACGTGCCGCGCGACCAGCCGCTCGCGTCGAGCGACGTCCGGCAGGTCCACGAACCAGACCTCCCGGAGCAGCGCCCGGATCTGCGGCCAGTGTCCGGACTGCAGCAACAGGTAGTTGCCCTCGGTCACGACCAGCCGGGCCTCCGGAGGGACCGCGATGGCCGCGGCGATGGGCTGTTCGAGCGTGCGCTCGAAGCCCGGGACGTAGACCGTGTCACCGCTGTTGTCGGCGATGCGCTGCAGCGCCGCGAGGTAGCCGGCTGAGTCGAACGTGTCCGGGGCCCCCTTGCGCTCGCGGTTGCCCAGCCGTTCGAGCTGGACGTCGGCGAGGTGGAAGCCGTCCATCGGGACGTGCGCCAGCCAGTCGCCGCTCACCCCGGGAGGCGGCTGCCGGCGGAGGGCGGCGAGCAGCTGCTCGACCAGCGTGGACTTCCCCGCACCGGGGGCCCCGGTGATCCCCAGGATGACGCGGCCGCGCGCCGGCACCAGGCCGCGAGCGCGCTGCGCGAGCACGGCGATGTCGGTCATCGCGGGCGGCTCGCGTGCAGCAGCGACTCGATGTGGGCGCGCGCGTGGCGGGCCAGGTCCGCACCGTCGTCCCAGAGGTTGCGCCACACCGCAAGGTCGCTCGACAGGGTGGCCGAGACGACCGCCGAGGAGAAGGACTCGAAGGTGATCGGGCCGGTGTAGCGGACGTCGGCCAGGGCGTGGAAGAAGCCTTGAAGGTCCAGGTGGCCGGAGCCGAGGTAGCCGCGGTGGTTCTCGCCGATGTGCACGTAACCGAGCCGCTCGCCGACCTCGTAGACGGGCCGGACGAGGTCGTCCTCCTCGATGTTCATGTGGTAGGTGTCGAGGTGGATGGTGACGTTGTCCTCGCCGATGTCGTCGGCCAGCCGCAGGGCGTCGTGGGCGGTGTTGATGACGTTGGTCTCGTAGCGGTTGCAGATCTCCAGGCCGAGGGTCATCCCGTTGCCCGCAGCCTCCTTGGCCAGACCGCGCAGCACCGACACCACGTTGCGGCGTCCGGCGGGGGACAGCGGCCCGGGGTACTTGCCCAGTGCGGAGTACAGGGCGCCGGTGAGGTGGGTGCCGCCGAGGCCCCGGGTGATCTCCAGGGACTCGTGCAGCAGCTGCTCTCCCTTGGCCACCACCGCAGGGTCCTCGCTGGAGACGTCCGCGGTGAACGCGAGGCCGCGGGAGCAGGCAACCTGTAGCCCGGCCGCCGAGAGCTGCTCCCGGGCCGCGGCGACGTCGAGGTTGGCCGCGTCGTGCAGGGACAGCTCGAGCAGGTCGTAGCCGGCCTCCCTCGTCTGGTCCACGGCGAAGGCGACCGACTCGGGCGTGGTGTCGCCGACCCAGACGAGGGCATGGACGCCGATCGGGTTGGTGGGCGTGGTGGTGCTGGTCATTGCGGTGTCCTTGCGGTCGAAGGATGCGCCGGGATGGGCGGCACGGGTGGGTCAGCCGGGAGGGTCCGGTCAGCCGGGAAGGTCCGGTCAGCCGGGAGGGTCCGGTCAGGCGGCGAGCGCGCCCGTGATGAGCGAGACGATCTCCTGGCTGGTGGTCTGGTCGGTGCGGCGGCCGCCGACGCAGCGTCCGGCGCGCATGACCCAGACCTGGTCACTCAGGCGCATGACCTGCTCGAAGTTGTGGCTGATCAGCAGGACGGCGTGGCCTTCGTCGCGCAGCCGCCGGACCAGGTCCTCGACCTTCGCCGTCTCCTGGACCCCGAGCGCCGCGGTGGGCTCATCCATGATCACGAGCTTGGAGCTGAACCCGGCGGCGCGGCAGATGGCCACGGCCTGGCGCTGACCGCCGGAGAGCCGGCGCACCCTGGAGTGCACAGCCGGGACGTTCACGGCCAGGGCCGAGACCATCTCCTGCGCGTGGCGCTGCATCGCCGACCGGTCGAGGAAGGCGAGCGGCCCGACCCGGCGCACGAGCTCGCGGTTGAGGAACAGGTTCTGCCAGACGGTGAGGTCCTCGACCAGGGCCAGGTTCTGGTGCACGGTCTCGATGCCGGCCTCGCGGGCGTCCTCAGGTGAGGACAGGTCGAGCGTGCCACCGTCGAAGAGCATCGCACCCTCATCGGGGCGGTGGATGCCGCTGATGCAGCGGACCAGGGTGGACTTGCCGGCGCCGTTGTCGCCGACCAGCGCGGTGATCTCTCCACGCCGCAGGGTGATGGAGACGTCCCGCAGGGCCTGCACGCTGCCGAAGGCGAGGGACACGTGGTCGACCTCGAGGAGCACGTCCACGGCGGGGGTGTTGGTGGTGTCGGTCATCGCTGGAACCTCGTCAGGAAGGCGGCCAGCACGACAACGATGCCGACCGAGAGCGGCTGGTAGAACTGGGAGACCCCGAGCAGCGTCAGGCCGTTGACCAGGGCGGTCAGCAGCAGGGCGCCCAGGACGGGACCGATGATGGTGGCCCGGCCACCGAAGAGGCTGACGCCACCGAGTACGACGGCTGCCACCGAGTTGAGCAGGAACGAGGTGTTGGCGGCGGGCTCCGCGGCGCCGATCCGTCCGACGAGCAGGATGGCGGCGAAGCCGGCCAGCAGGCCCGCGGTGGTGTAGACCGCGATCTTGACCCGGCCGGTGCTGATGCCGGTTGCGGTCGCGGCCTCGGGCGAGCCGCCGGTGGCCAGAAGGTGCGTGCCGAACCGGGTGCGGAACAGCGCGACGTGGGCGATGACCGCGATGACGGCCGCGATGATGAACGTCCACCCGAAGATGCCGATCCCGCCGGTGGACAGCTGGAGCAGCGCGGGGTCGATGACGGTCACGGGCTTGCCGTCGGAGATGATCAGCGCCGCCCCGGAGGCCGCTGACAGCGTGCCCAGGGTGACGATGAAGTCGGTGATGCGGGCCCGGGCGACGAGCAGGCCGTTGACGACGCCGACGACACCACCGGCCACGACCGCGGCGAGCCCGGAGGCCAGCAGTCCCCACCCCTTCGAGTAGGCCTGGCCGAACACCACGGCCCCGAGGGTCATGGTCGCGGCCACGGACAGGTCGATACCGGCAGTGGCGATGACGAACGTCTGGCCGATGGACAGGACGATCAGGATCGCCGAGGCGACGAGCATCGAGGAGATGTTGCCTGCGGACAGGAAGGTGGGGTTCGCCACCCCGAAGACGACGACCAGGACGACGAGGCCCACGAGTGCGGCCCACTCGGCCCAGAAGCCGATGTCCCTCAGGCGGGCGGACCAGCGCGGGGTCCGCGGTGCGGCCGCCTCGGCGGCCACGGTGGTGCTGGGCATGTGGTGCTCCCTCCGGCTGGGGCGGCCGCATCAACGGCGACCGCCCCGATGGCTGGTTACTTGAGCAGGTCCGCGAAGGGATCGGCGTAGGCCTGGAACGGCTTGGGCGTCACGGCGATGGCCTTGTCGGCGTTGTCCTTGGTGACGAGGGCGACCGGAGCCTTGACCTGGGCCGGCAGGGTCTTGCCCTTCGCGGCCGCCTGGCAGGCCTCGACTCCCATGCTGCCGATGGCGTAGGGGTACTGGGCGACAACCGCGTCGAGCTGGCCGGACTTGACCGCCTCGAGGGCGTCCTTGATGCCGTCGACGCTGATGATCTTCACCTTGCCGGCACGGCCGGCGTCGGACACCGCGCGGGCCACGCCCAGCGCCATGTCGTCGTTGGCGACGAAGAACCCGGCCAGGTCGGGCTTGGCGCGCAGCACGTTCGCCGCCTGGGTGAGCGCCTCCTGGCGGTCCCAGTTCGCCGCGACGGTCTGCCCGACCTTCACCGAGCTGCCGACCCCCTGCGTGAAGCCCTGGATGCGCGCGGCGCTGGTGACGTCACCGGCGATACCGCCGATGGCGGCGACCTCGCCGCCCGAAGGCAGGAGCTCGGCCATCCGCTTGCCGGCGAGCTCCCCCGCCTGCACGTTGTCGGTGCCGATGTAGGTGGCCGGGGTGGCGTTGGCCGCCTGGGCCGCCTTGGCGTCGATCGGGCTGTCGATGTTGACGATGGTCTTCTTGAGCGCCGCGAGCTTGGCCACACCCTGGATGAGGTTGGTGCCCGAGATCGGGTTGACGACGAAGCAGTTGTAGTCCTGGCCGGCGAGGCCGTTGAGCTTGTCCGCCTGCCCGGTGGTGTCGGTGATCGAGTTGGCCGCCTGGACCGTCGTGCTCACGCCGGCGGTCTTGGCCTGGTCGTTCACGCCCTGCTCCATGGACTGGAAGAACGGGTTGTCCAGGCCCTTGATCACGGCGGCGACCTTGACCGGGCCGCTGCTGGCGCCGGCGCTTGTCGTTCCGCCGGTGGAGCAGGCGGCGAGCAGGAGGGCGGCGCCGGCGGTCACGGCCGCTCCCACGGTCACGCTTCGGGGGGTGGTTCGAACGGTCATGGCGCTCGTTCCTTCGTGTTGAGCGGAGCGCGGGCTGCCTCCGGCTTCCTGCTGAGCATCCTCCCGGTTTCTGCTCGGTGTCAAGCAAAAAGATTTCTCTTTTTGTTCAACACAGCCGACTGCTACCGTTCTCACGTGACAGATCTCCAGACCCACGCGCTCCAGCCGGTGGGCACCGGCGCCGGTGACGTGCTCGGCGCGTTCCGGCGCAGCCCGACCCTGACCCGCGCCGATGTCGGGCGCGTCATGGGGCTGTCCCGCGGCACGGTCAACCAGCGCCTGGAGGTGCTGCTCGAGGCGGGCCTCATCGGCCCGGCCGACGGCGAGGCGCCCACTCGGGGCCGACCGCCCGAGCGCTTTGCCTTCAAGGCCGACCGGGGGGTGCTGCTGCTCGCCGATATCGGCGCGACCGGGATGCGTGCCGCACTCTGCGACCTGAGCGGCAGGATCCTGGCCGAACGATCACGGACCGCCGACGTCACCACCGGCCCGGAGCCGATCCTCACCATCGCCGAGGAGCTGTTCCAGGACATGCTCGCCGAGGCACCGCACACAGCCGCCGACGTGCACGGCATCGGGCTGGACGTGCCCGGCCCGGTGGACTTCGAGGCCGGCGAGGTGGTCTCCCCGCCGATCATGACCGGCTGGGACCGCTACGACATCCGCGGCTGGTTCGCTCCCCGGTACGACTGCCCCGTCATCGTCGAGAAGGACGTCAACGCGATGGTCCTCGGCGAACACCGCGTGGCACACCCGGAGGTGCGCGACATGCTCTTCCTGAAGGTCGGCACCGGTGTGGGCTCCGGGATCATCGCCGACGGTCGGGTCTACCGCGGTGCAGACGGCGCGGCCGGCGACATCGGACACAACCAGAACCCGATCGGGGGCGACGGGCCGGAGCCGCTGTGCCGCTGCGGCAACGTGGGCTGCGTCGAGGCGTATGCCGGTGGGTGGGCCATGGTGCGGGACCTGCGGGCCGAGGGGCACGAGGTCTCCACTGTCGACGAGGCTGTGGCGCTCATCCGCGCGGGCAACCCCGACGCGGTGAGGCTGGCCCGGCGCGCGGCGCGGATCCTGGGCGCCGCCCTCTCCGACGCCGTCAGCCTGCTCAACCCGCGGGTCGTCGTGGTGGGCGGCCAGTTCGCCTCCGCCGAGGCCCAGCTCTACGCCGGCCTGCGCGAGATGATCTACAGCCGTTCGCTGCCCCTGGCCACCCGGCACCTGCAGATCGTCCCCAGCCAGCTCGACCCCCGGGCGGGCGTCGTGGGCCTGAGCTACCTCGTGGCCGACCGGGTGTTCGCCCCACACCGGATCAACCAGCTCCTCGCGGGCTGAGCCGTGGTGACCTCCCGACGACCGAACCGCCCCTGCTGACGCCAACGACTCTCGCGCGGCCCCGGGGGCATGCCAACGGGCACGAGCACGTACGCCGACACTTCACTCGGGCGCCGAGTATTCGGGGGCGCCTATGCTGCGGAAGTGGAGCGCGGACGAGGTCTCGGCGCCGTGACAAGCGTCCTGGACGCTGCAGAGGCTGCCTCGCCGGTTGAGGCTGTCGAGGCGGTCACCCGTGAGCTCGGCGTGGCGCTGGGCGCCACCGCGGTGTCCTTCCTCATCGCCGACCTTTCAGGGCGGGCTCTGGTCCGCCTCGCGCACGTCCCGCTGATGGGCCCACGGCAGTCGAACGGCGACACGCCGCTGGCGCCAGGGGAACGGCGGGATGGTGAGGAGTCCGCGACGGCGCTGCCTCTTGACGGAGGGCCGGCAGAGCAGGCGGTGCGCACCCAGCAGGTGCAGGTTCTCGCGCCCGGCCCGCCCCCCGAGGGATCCGGGCGGGCGGCCCAGTGGCGGGTGCTGGCCCCTGTGACCGAGCGCGGCGAGGCCATCGGCCTCCTGGAGCTCTTTGTTCCTGACGAACCCGACATCGGGGCGGTGGGCGCGATCGCCCGGCTCGCGCACCTGCTGGCTTTCGTGGTGATCGCCAACCGGCGGCATACCGACATGTATGAGTGGGGACAGCGCACTCGCCCGCTGAGCTTGTCCGCGGAGATCCAGCACCGACTGCTTGCCGGACCGCAGACCTGCGAGGCGGGCGCATTCACGTTGGCAGGTTGGCTGGAGCCAGCATCGGGCATCGCCGGCGACACGTTCGACTTCAGCCTGGCCCGGGATGTGCTGCACCTGTCGTTGACCGACGCGATGGGTCACGGGGTGGCGGCTGCCCTGAACGCCACCCTGTGCGTGGGAAGCCTGCGCAACACCCGCAACGAGGGCGCATCGCTGCTCGAACAGGTCACCTCAGCCAACCGGGCCCTGGCCGAGCATGCCGCCAGCAGCAGGCTCGAGGACTTCGTCACCGGAGTGGTCGGTCGGCTCGACCTGCGCACCGGATCGATCGAGCTGGTCAATGCCGGGCACCACGCGCCGTACCTTCACCGCGGGTCAGACGTCACCGCCGTCGAGCTGCCGGTGGACCTCCCGCTCGGGTTGTTCCCCGAGACCGTCTACCGCGGGAGCCACCTGACTCTGGAACCAGAGGACCGGCTCGTCCTGGTCACCGACGGCATGCTCGAGCGCAATGCCGCTGGTCTCAACCTCCCCCAGACGATCAGGGAGACGCGGAGGCTTCACCCGCGAGAGGCGGTTCGGGCCATGGCCGACCGGGTTCTCGAAGAGACCGGGCAGCTCCTCAGCGACGACGCCACGGTCCTGTGCCTGGACTGGCACGGCGGGCACGGCCGCGACCGCCGCACCGTCCACGGAGCCGACCAGGTGCGCGCGAGCAGCCCTCTCCGGCGAACCGGCCGACCTGGTTGACGGTGCTGCTGACCGACTCCGCTTGATGCTTCACAGCCGCCGGGCGCGCATGGGCCGCCCGAGACTCCCCTGCCGCCAGCCCGGCTGCACGACCTGCGGCACCTCCACGCCACCATGCTGCTGCTGGCCGGGGTGCCGGTGCACGTGGTCGCCGAGCGCCTGGGCCACGCGGACCCCTCGGTCACCCTCCGCGTCTACGCCCGCGTGGTGCGCCAGCACGCCGCCGGGGTGGCCGACGCCTTCGCCTCGGCGGTGCAGTCAGGCCCGACGCTGCGGCTGGTTGGTGCGGACGACGAGGCAACCTCGAACGGGCCGGACGAGGGCTCTCGGGCTGTCGCGATGGCCCGCTGTCACTGCTGCTGTCAGTGACCCCCGGACACAGCAAGAGCCCCGGCCGTGTGGAGCGGCGCGGGGCTCTGACCTGCTGTTTCTGTCTCAACACAGAGCGCGCCCGAAGGGATTCGAACCCCTAACCTTTTGATCCGTAGTCAAATGCTCTATCCGTTGAGCTACGGGCGCTTGTCGCGTTCTCCGGATGTCCGGCGCAACGGGGCACGAGAATACCCGAGCGCGACCGTGGCGCGAAATCGCGGTCCGCGGGCCGCCCGGCAACGCTGCGTCCGGCGGGCTGGAAGCAGCCCGTCCGACCCGGCCGGCGAGACCCCGCGGCTGGGTCGCCAGGCCGTCCGCCGAGCCGTCCATCAAGCCGTCCGCCAAGCCGTCCGTCAAGCCGCTCCCCAAGCCGTCCGGGAGGCCCGGCCCGGACCCCGCCACCCGGCATACGGGCCGGACCGGCACAGGGCCGAAGGGCCCGTCTCCGCAACCGATCTTGCAGCGAATCGGTCGCTTTCTTGCAGGTCGTTGCAAGAAACCGACAAGGGACCGGACTTTGTGAGACGTTTCACGAGCGAGCGCTGAACGCGACGGTTCCGCCCGGCCTCGCACCGGGGCTACCTTGGCAACCACAAGCGCGTTCACCATGTGGACACCATGTCGCCAACTCCGTCGGGGGCTGTAGCAAGCGTCGCCCGACGAAGGGGCGGCGCGGGGCCCGCAACGGACGCACCACCGCAACTGACGCAGGCGACCAGCACGCGGTCGCCGCGCGAAAGGGATGGCCCGATCTCATGACGACTGAGACGACCACAGCAACCCCCGCCACGGCCACGCCTGGCACCGAGATCCCGAGTGACGGCAGCACCACTCACGCCCGGCTCGCGTCCTGGGTTGCTGAGGTTGCCGCCCTCACGACGCCGGACCGCATCCACTGGGTCACCGGGTCGGACGAGGAGTGGAAGGCGCTGACCGACGAGCTCGTCGAGGTCGGCACCTTCACCCGGCTCAACGAGGACCTCAAGCCCAACTCGTTCCACTGCGCCTCCGACCCCAGCGACGTCGCGCGGGTCGAGGACCGGACCTACATCTGCTCCCTCGAGGAGAAGGACGCCGGCCCCACCAACAACTGGATGGCGCCGGACGAGATGAAGGCGATCATGACCGACCTCTACCGGGGGTCGATGAAGGGCCGGACCCTCTACGTCATCCCCTTCGTCATGGGGCACCTCAACGCCGAGAAGCCGATGTTCGGCGTGGAGATCACCGACTCCGCCTACGTCGTCGCCTCGATGCGCGTCATGGCCCGCATCGGCACCAAGGTCCTGAAGCGGATCGAGGAGCTCGACGCCGACTTCGTCCCCGCCCTGCACTCCGTGGGCGCCCCGCTCGAGCCGGGCCAGAAGGACGTCGC
>DASSPC010000071.1:0-5365 GCA_035699865.1 Oryzihumus sp.
TCCTCGAGGAAGCCGGTCTCGACCGCGCGACCGAACACGTTCTGGTCGATGGAGTACGGGTTCTTCTTGGTCGTCTCGATCGGCAGGTCGTGCTTCTCGGCGTAGTCGATCGCCTTGTCCCGGGTCAGCGCGAGGTCACGCACCGGCGCGATGCACTTCAGGCCGGGGGCGAGGCTGGAGATGCCCACCTCGAAGCGGACCTGGTCGTTGCCCTTGCCGGTGCAGCCATGGGCGACCGTGGTGGCGCCGTGCTGCTTCGCGGCGGCCACGAGGTGCTTGACGATCACCGGGCGCGACAGCGCCGAGACCAGCGGGTAGCGGTCCATGTAGAGGGCGTTGGCCTGCAGCGCGGGCAGGCAGTACTCGTCGGCGAACTCGTCGCGGGCGTCGGCCACGTAGGCCTCCACAGCGCCGCAGTCCAGCGCGCGCCGGCGGATGACCTCGAGGTCCTCCCCGCCCTGGCCCACGTCGACGGCCACGGCCACGACCTCGGCCTGGGTGGCGTCGGCGATCCAGCCGATGGCGACGGAGGTGTCGAGGCCTCCGGAGTAGGCAAGGACAACGCGGTCGGTCACGGGGTGCTCCTCAGTGCTCAGATGTCTTGTCGTGCAACAGGTATGTCGGGTGGTCCCGGTCCAGGGCCCGGTGGCGGTCAGGCGAGGCGCGGCAACGCTCAATCCTCCCGCGTGCCGGCCAGGGACAACAGGCGGCCCGCGACGGCGGGGCCGTCCTCGGGGCCGGCGGTGATGACCAGGATCGTGTCGTCACCGGCGATCGTGCCGATGATGGCCGCCTCGTCGGCATGGTCGATGGCCGAGGCGAGGTACTGCGCCGCCCCCGGCGGGGTGCGGACCACGACCAGGTTGGCCGAGGCCTCGGCGGTGACGAGCAGCTCCTCGCAGAGCCGCTTGAGCCGGGCGTTGACGGCGTCCGTCGCCTCTGCCACGCGGGGGGTGCGGTCACCGCCCTCCCCCGGCACGGCATACACCAGGGTCCGGCCCTGACGGACCTTGACGGCGCCGAGCTCGACCAGGTCCCGCGAGAGCGTCGCCTGGGTGACCTCGAGGCCGTCCTGGGCGAGGTGGGTCAGCAGCTCGCCCTGGGAGCGGATGTTGTGCCGGCCCAGGATCTCCACGATCCGCTGGTGCCGGGCGGCGCGGGTGTGGGCGATCATGCCGTCAGCTCCCGCACCGGCGTCGAGGCCTCGAGCAGGAAGCACAGCAACGCCTTCTGCGCGTGCAGCCGGTTCTCCGCCTCGTCCCAGACGACCGACTGCGGGCCGTCGATGACCGACGCGCTGATCTCCAGGCCCCGGTAGGCCGGAAGGCAGTGCAGCACGATGGCGTCGGGGGCCGCCTGGGCGAGCGCGACGTCGTCGAGGCTGAACGCCGCGAACGGGTTGTCCGCGCCGGAGCGCGCCGCCTTCTCGGCCTCCTGTCCCATGGACACCCAGGTGTCGGTGGCGAGGACGTCGGCGCCGGCGAACGCCTCGGCCGCGTCGGTCGTGACGAGCACCGACCCACCCTGCTCGGCGGCGATCTGCCTGGCCCGCTCGACCACGGCCGGGTCGGGCTGGTGCGAGACCGGGCCGGCGATACGCACGTGCAGGCCGGCGAGCGCGCCGCCGAGCAGGTAGGAGTGGGCCATGTTGTTGGCCGCGTCCCCGACGTAGGCCAGGGCCAGGCCGGCGAGTCGCCCCTTGTGCTCCTTGACCGTCATGAGGTCGGCCAGGATCTGGCAGGGGTGGAACTCGTCGGTGAGGGCGTTGACGACCGGCACGGTGCTCACCGAGGCCATCGCCTCGATCCGCTCCTGGCCGAAGGTGCGCCACACGATCGCCGCGGCCTGGCGCTCGAGCACCCGCGTGGTGTCCTCGATCGGCTCGCCCCGGCCGAGCTGGCTGGAGGCGGCGTCGATGACCAGCGGGTAGCCGCCGAGCTGGGCCACGCCCACCGAGAACGAGACCCGGGTGCGGGTCGAGGGCTTGTCGAAGATGACCGCGACGGCGCGGGGGCCCGCCAGGACGGGCTCGCTGAACGGGCGTGCCTTGAGGGCGATGGCCCGGTCGATCACGCCGGCCTGCTCGGCCGCGGTCAGGTCGTCGTCACGCAGGAAGTGGCGGGGCATCAGGGGGTCTCCAGTCCGTCGAGGAGGGCGGGCAGGGCGGCCACGAAGGTGTCGAGCTGCTCGGTCGTGACGACCAGCGGCGGGGCCAGGCGCAGCGCGCTGGGGGTGACCGGGTTGACGATGAAGCCGGCGGCCAGCGCGCGGTCGGCCACCTGGGCCGCGACGTCCGCGGTGAGCTGGATCGCGCGCAGCAGGCCGGCGCCGCGGACCTCGGCCACGAGCGGGTGCCCGAGCGCGAGGACGGCGGCGGCGACGCGGTCGCCGGCGACGCGGGCGTGCTCGACCAGGCCCTCCGCCTCGATGGTGTCGAGGACGGCGAGGCCGGCGGCCACCGCCAGCGGGTTGCCGCCGAAGGTCGTGCCGTGCTGCCCGGCGGTGAGCAGCCCGGTGACCTCGGGGCCGAAGGTCACCAGGGCGCCGATCGGCACGCCGCCGCCCAGGCCCTTGGCCAGGGTCATGGCGTCGGGGGTGACGCCGGCCTGCTGGAAGGCGAACCAGCTGCCGGTGCGCGCGACCCCGGTCTGCACCTCGTCCAGGACGAGCAGCGCACCGTGCGCGGAGGTCAGCTCGCGGGCGAGCTGCAGGTATGCCGGGTCGGCGGGCCGCACGCCCGCCTCACCCTGGATCGGCTCGAGGACCACGGCGGCGACATCGGCCGTGACGGCCGCGCGCAGCGCGTCCCGGTCGTTCCAGGGAACGTGGACCACCTCGGGGATGAGCGGCTCGAACGGCTCCCGGTAGGCCGGCTTGTGGGTCAGCGCCAGCGCGCCGGTCGTGCGGCCGTGGAAGGCGCCCTCCGCGGCCACGATCCGGGTGCGGCCGGTGCGCCGGCTCAGCTTCACCGCCGCCTCGAGCGCCTCGGTGCCGGAGTTGGCGAAGAAGACCGCCGAGCCCGAGGGCGCACCGGCGAGGGCGAGCAGGCGCTCGGCGAGCTCGACCTGGCCCGGGGTGGTGAAGAAGTTGGAGACGTGGAGCAGCGAGGCGGCCTGCTCCGCGATGGCGCGCACGAGGGCCGGATGCCCGTGGCCCAGGGTGTTGACGGCGATGCCGCCGAGCAGGTCGAGGTAGCGGGTGCCCTCGACGTCCTCGACGACGGCGCCCTCCCCCCGGGCCAGCACGGTGCGCGGCTGCCCGAAGACGCCGAGCAGTGCGTGGTCGTAGCGCTCGAGCCAGTCCTTGACGGTGCTACCGGTCATGAGTCCGCTCCATCCGGGACGACCATGGTCCCGATTCCCTCGCTGGTGAAGACCTCCAGCAGCAGCGAGTGCGGCTGCCGGCCGTCGATGACGTGGGCCTGCGGCACGCCCTGGCGCACGGCCCGGATGCAGGCCTCGAGCTTGGGCACCATGCCCGCGTCGACCCGGCCGAGCAGCTCGTCGGCGTCGCTGACCGCCAGGCTCGACAGCAGCGAGTCGCGGTCGGGCCAGCTGGAGTAGATGCCCTCGACGTCGGTGAGCACGACGAGCTTGTGGGCGCGCAGCGCCACCGCGAGCGCCGCGGCGGCGGTGTCGGCGTTGACGTTGAGCACCTGCCCGTCCTCGTCGAGGTCGGGGGCGATGGTGGAGACGACGGGGATGCGGCCGGCCTCGAGCAGGTCGGTGACGGCGGTGGGGTTGACCGTCTCGACGTCGCCGACCAGACCGACGTCGACGGGCTCGCCGTTGACCGTGGCCGGCCGGCGGCGGGCCCCGAACAGCGCGGCGTCCTCCCCGGAGAGGCCGACCGCGAGCGGGCCGTGCCGGTTGATGAGCCCGACGAGCTCCCGGCCGACCTGGCCGGTGAGCACCATGCGCACCACGTCCATCACCTCCGGGGTGGTGACCCGCAGGCCGCCGCGGAACTCGCTGGGCAGCCCGAGCCGGCCGAGCATGCTGGCGATCTGCGGACCCCCGCCGTGCACCACGACGGGGCGCAGCCCGGCATACCGCAGGAAGACGATGTCCTGGGCGAAGGCGGCCTTGAGCTCCTCGTCGAGCATGGCGTTGCCGCCGTACTTGATGACGACGAGCGCACCGCGGAACTGCTCGAGCCAGGGCAGGGCCTCGACCAGGGTCTGGGCCTTGCCGGCGGCCCGGGACAGGGCGTCGGTGTCGATGGGTCCGCGCAGGGTGGTGGTCGTCATGTGCTGTAGGCCGAGTTCTCGTGGACGTAGTCGTGCGTGAGGTCGTTGGTCCAGACCGTGGCGGTCTCGGCGCCGGCGTGCAGGTCGACCACCACGTGCACCTCGCGGTCGGACAGGTCGACCAGCGAGCGGTCCTGCCCCACCCCGCCGGCGCGACAGACCTGGACCCCGTTGATCGACACGTCGAGCTGGTCGGGCTCGAACGCGGCTGCCGTGGTCCCGACGGCGGCCAGGACCCGGCCCCAGTTGGGGTCGCCGCCGAAGACCGCGCACTTGAACAGGTTGTTGCGGGCCACCGCGCGGGCCACCTCGAGGGCGTCGCCGAGGCTGGCGGCCGAGCGCACCTCGATGGCGATGTCGTGCCGGGCCCCCTCGGCGTCCGCGACCAGCTGCCGGGCCAGGTCGGCGCACACGGCGGTGACCGCGTCGGTGAGCTCGCCCACCGTCGGGGTGGCCCCGGAGGCGCCGGAGGCCAGCAGCAGCACCGTGTCGTTGGTGGACATGCACCCGTCGGAGTCGACCCGGTCGAAGGTCTGCGCCGTGGCGTCCCGCAGCGCGGCGTCGAGGGTGGCGGGGTCGGCGACCGCGTCGGTGGTCACCACGACGAGCATCGTCGCCAGCGCCGGGGCGAGCATCCCCGCGCCCTTGGCCATGCCGCCGACCAGCCACCCGTCCCCGGCGGCGACGGCCTGCTTGCTCACCGTGTCGGTGGTCATGATCGCGGTGGCGGCGGCCTCGCCCCCATCGCCCGCCAGAGCGGCCACGCCAGAATCGATGCCCGCGGTCAGCCTGTCCACCGGCAGGAGCTCGCCGATCAGGCCGGTGGAGCACACCGCGACGTCGCCGGCGGAGACGCCCAGGGCGGCGGCGAGGTGCTCGGCGCTGGCGTGGGTGTCGGCGAAGCCCTGCGGCCCGGTGCAGGCGTTGGCCCCGCCGGAGTTGAGCACCACCGCGTCGACCCGCCCGTCGGTGAGCACCTGCCGGCTCCACGTCACCGGGGCGGCGACCACCCGGTTGCTCGTGAACACGGCGGCGGCGTCGTGGCGCGGCCCGTCGTTGACGACGACGGCCACGTCCGGCCGGCCGCTGGCCTTGAGCCCGGCGACGACGCCGCTG
>DASSPC010000072.1:0-8206 GCA_035699865.1 Oryzihumus sp.
CGGCGTAGACGTAGCCCACGTCGAGGTCCTGGTCGCGGCGCGCGCGGGCCAGCTCGTCGGCCGCCGCAGCGTCGTCGCGGGCGAGGTCGTCCTCGCGGCCCTCCCAGCGGTCGAAGAACGCGTTGCGCAGCGCGCGGCCGCCGTACTCCGGCGGCCATCCCAGGCGCTGCGCCACGTCGAAGACGCGTCCGTATGCCGTGTCCGCCTCCGACGCCTCCAGCAACCGCGCCCGGGCGCTCGGCGTGGTCTCGGCCTCGGGGCAGGTGAGGAACGCCGTGCCGACCCATGCCCCTGCCGCTCCCGCGGCGAGGACCGCCGCCAGGCCGCGGGCGGTGCCGATGCCACCCGCGGCGACGACCGGGAGGTCCACCTCCTCGAGCACCGCCTGCAGCAGGGTCAGTGTGCCCACGTCATTGCGCCCGTGTCCGCCGCCCTCCGCGCCCCTGGCCACGACGAGGTCGACTCCGGTGTCCTGTGCCTGGGCTGCCTCCTGCACCGTTCCGACCTGTGTGGCCACGCGGATCCCGTTGTCCTGCAACCGGTGCACGGCGTCGGCATAGGGGCCGAAGCTGACCGACACCAGCGTTGGCTGGGCCGCGACGACCGCGTCGAGCTGGTCGGGGTGGTCCCGCAGCACCCAGGCCATGAGCCCGATGCCCCACGGCCGACCGGGCGCGGCCGCGACGGCTGCCTGCTGCGCGATCCAGTCCGGGGTGGCCGTGCCGCCGGCGCCGACCATGCCGAGTCCGCCGGCCGCCGACACCGCCGCGGCCAGCCGCCCGGAGCCCGCGCCGGCCATGGGCGCGCCGACCACGGGCACCTCCAGCCCGAAGGTCTCGGTGAGCCAGGTCCTGAGCATGTGCCGCCTCCTCGCGTCCGGGTGTCGGGCCTCCATCCTCGCCCGGCGGCACGTTGCCCACGAGCCGGGGGAGGGCAAGGCCCGTCTCGGATGGTGAGCGAGCGGCACCACCGGTTATCACCAAACCTTTGGATGCCTATAACGTCCGGTTTTGTGACGAGCCGCTCCGGGACCACGCCCACGCTGATGTGTCGGTAGCCGCGCGCCCGGGTCAGCCGTCCCGGGAACGCGCGGCCACGGCCTACGCCGCCTCGCCCCGGACCCTGCTCCACCGGCAGCACACCTGACCGCCGACGCGCCACCGCGTCCGCGCGGCTGCCTGCCCGCCACACTTGACGCCCGAAGGAAAAGTCATGTCCACCAAGCGTTTCCGTGTCATCACCGCCGCCGTCGCGGCCCTGGCTGCCGCCGTCTCGCTGAGCGCGTGCGGCCCGACCAAGGCCAGCGCCGACAACCCCTACGCCCTGCAGCAGCCGGGCACCCTGCGCGTCGGCACGCTCACCGACGCCCCGCCGAACGTCTACCTCAAGGACGGGAAGTTCACCGGCTTCGACAACGACCTGCTCGTCGCGGTGGCCAGGAAGCTCAACCTCAAGGTCGAGTTCGTCGGCACCGACTTCTCCGCGTTGCTCGCCCAGGTCAAGAGCGGCAAGTTCGACCTCGGCTCCTCCTCGATCACCATCACGGACGCGCGGAGGAAGACGGTCGACTTCACCAACGGCTACGACTTCGGCTACTTCGGCCTCGACGTGCCGCAAGGCTCCCCGATCCGCAGCTTCGACCAGCTCAAGGGCAAGCGGGTCGCGGTCGTGCAGGGCACGGTGCAGGACGACTACGCCTCCAAGAACGGCCTCGACCCGGTCCGCGTCCCGGACTACAACAGCGCGCTGAACCAGCTCAAGGCCGGCACCGCGCAGGCGTGGATCGCGCCCGCCGAGATCGGGGAGAAGACCGCCAAGGACAGCGGCGGCAAGGTCGTCCTGGCACAGAAGCAGCTCAGCCCGGCGCCGACGGCGTTCGCCATCGCCCACGGCAACCCGAAGCTGCTCGCCGCGCTGAACAAGGCCCTCGACGAGGTCATCGCCGACGGCACCTGGAGCCGGCTCCAGGCGCAGTACTACCCGGGCCGCACGATCCCGGCGGACTTCAAGCCCGGCAGCGGCGCGGTCGCGGTCCCGGCGAAGGCCGCGAGCTGACCTGACGACACCGGACGAGGGGAGGGCCCCATGGACATCCTGACGACGCTGTGGCAGACGTTCTTCGATGTCGACGCGATGCGCGCGGCGCTGTCCGACCTGCTCACGGTCGGGCTGCCCAACACCCTGGTGCTGGCCCTCTCCTCGGCCGTGGTCGGCACCGTGCTCGGCATGCTGCTCGCGGTCGCCGGCCTCTCCGGCAGCCGCTGGCTGCGCTGGCCGGCGCGGGTCTGGACCGACGTCTTCCGCGGGCTGCCGGCCGCGGTGACCATCCTGCTGATCGGCGTGGGCCTGTCCCCGCTCGGCCTGCAGCTCTGGGGCCCCAACCCCTACCCGCTCGGCATCCTCGCGCTCTCGCTCATCGCCTCGGCCTACATCGGCGAGATCTTCCGCTCGGGCATCCAGTCGGTCGAGGCCGGCCAGCTCGAGGCCGCCCGCGCGCTCGGCTTCAGTCGCCCGGCGGGCATGCGCCTGGTCGTCATCCCGCAGGGCGTGCGACGGGTGCTGCCCGCCCTGGTCAACCAGCTCATCGCCCTGATCAAGGAGAGCTCGCTGGTCTACTTCCTCGGCCTGGTCGCCAGCCAGCGTGACCTGTTCCGCATCGGCCAGGACCAGGCCGCCAACACCGGCAACGAGTCGGCGCTGCTGCTGGCCGGCCTGTTCTACCTGGTCATCACCATCCCGCTCACCCACGCCGTCAACGCCATCGACCGGCGCCTGCGCGAGGGCCGCCGGGCCGACGCCGCCCAGCCGGTGGAGGACGGGCTGCCGCTGCCGATCACCCAGGAGGCGCACTGATGACCGCACCCGCCGCCGGGCTGGCCGCCCCCGCAGCCGTCAGCGTGGCCACCCGCGACGTGCACCTGTCCTTCGGCACCCAGCAGGTGCTGCGCGGGGTCGACCTCGACGTCGCGGCCGGCACCGCCGCCTGTGTCATCGGCCCGTCCGGCTCGGGCAAGTCGACCCTGCTGCGGACCGTCAACCGGCTGCTCGAGCCCGACCGTGGCGACGTCCTGCTCGACGGTCGCAGCGTGCTGGGCGAGGACCCCGACGCCCTGCGCCGGCGGGTGGGCATGGTGTTCCAGCACTTCAACCTCTTCCCCCACAAGACCGTCGTGGCGAACGTCACTCTCGGCCTGCGCAAGCTGCGCGGTATGCCGTCCGAGCAGGCGCGCGAGGTCGCCCTCCACCACCTCGGGCAGGTGGGGCTGCGCGACAAGGCCGACGTGCGCCCCGGGCGCCTCTCCGGTGGGCAGCAGCAGCGGGTCGCCATCGCGCGTGCCCTGGCCATGCAGCCGCAGGTCATGCTCTTCGACGAGGCCACGTCCGCGCTGGACCCCGAGCTGGTCAAGGGCGTGCTCGCGACCATGGCCGACCTGGCCACCTCCGGCATGACCATGCTCGTGGTGACGCACGAGATGGGGTTCGCCCGCGAGGTCGCCGACCGGGTGTCCTTCATGGACGCCGGGCGTGTGGTCGAGTCCGGTCCGCCCGAGCAGGTCTTCGGGGCGCCGGAGAGCCCGCGGCTGCAGCGCTTCCTGTCCCAGGTGCTCTGACTCGCGCCGGCCGTCAGGCCATGGCGCGCGCGGCGTCCAGCGACGGCAGGTGGTCGACCACACAGGCGTAGTAGCGCATGGCGAGCACACCGTCAGCCCGGTCGACGCTGCCCTCGCCGACCGCGATCACCGTGTTCAGCCACTCGTACCGCTCGTCGTCGGTCCGGAAGAGCATGACGTGGACCCCCCGGCCGTCGGTGATGGAGGACATCCCGGTGAGGCTGAACAGCACGAAGCCGCCCTCGCCCACGTCCACGGTGCCCCGGGCGTCGGGGAACGCGTAGCCGCCCCGCAGCCGCGGGTAGTTGGCCCACCGGGCTGTGCCGGTGACCCGTCCGGAGAGGACGCCGGTGCCCTGGCCGTAGACCTGTCCGTCACCCCCGCCGGTGGAGCCGACCTCCTGCAACAGGTCGTAGTGCCAGCTGGCGTCGAAGAGGTGGTCGAGTCTCATCGTCTGCCTCCCGCCGGCCGGGTTGCCCCGGCCCTCAGCCCTGCCCCTCCCATGGTCGCGCCGCACGTCCCGGCCGTACAGGTCGGGCGAACCGGTCGACACCGGGGCCGCCGACGGGCACGCTGGAGGCGTGCTGCGCACCCAGAGCCCGGTCCGCGCCCTCACGGTCGCCGACCGGGACGGCGCGCTGGAGGTGTGTGCCCGTGACGCCGCGGCCAACGTCTTCGTCGCCGCGCGCATCCTCGAGGGTGCCCTGGCCACCCAGCCGGGCAGCCTCCTCGGCTACGGCGAGGGGGAGGATCTGACCTCGCTGTGCTGGGCCGCGGCCAACCTCGTCCCGGTCGAGGCCGACGAGGACGCCGTGGTCGCGTTCGCCGCCAAGGTGCGACGCTGGCGCCGCCAGTGCTCCTCGCTGTTCGGCCCGGCCGACGCGGTCCACGGGCTGTGGCATGAGCTCGGCGGCCACTGGGGCCCGGCGCGGGCGATCCGGGCCCACCAGCCGATGCTGGCGGTGACCGACAGCCCGGAGGACTGCGGTGTCACGCCCGACCCGGCGGTGCGCCGGGCCCGCCTCGACGAGGTCGACCTGGTCGTCCCTGCCGCCGCAGCCATGTTCACCGACGAGATCGGCTACCCGCCCTACTGGGGCTCGGACACGGCATACCGGCAGTCCATCGCGGCGCTGATCTCCCGCGGACACACCTTCGTGCGGGTCGAGGACGGCGAGGTCGTGTTCAAGGCCGACGTCGGGTCGGTGGCTCTGGGCGTCGCCCAGGTGCAGGGCGTCTGGCTCAAGCCGTCGTGGCGCGGCCAGGGCTACGCCGAGCCGGCGATGGCCGCGGTCGTCGACATCATCGAGCGCGAGGTCGCCCCGATGGTGACCCTCTACGTCAACGACTTCAACGCCCCGGCGCGGGCGACCTACAAGCGGGTCGGCTTCACCGAGGTGGGCAGCTTCGCGACCATCCTGCTCTGACCGGGTGTCTCGTCCAAGGTCCGGAGCCGACTGTGAGGCGCAACGATCGTCCAGGCATGCGTGCGTGACGAGCGATGTCGCCTGCCGGACGTCATTCGGGCAGGAGCGGGACGTCGACAACGCGCCAGCGGCGGGGGTCTGCCCGGGCGAGGACGGCCCCGAGGGGCCGGCAAGAGCAGATGCCTGAACGAGCTCGTCCCGTCGCCGAACAGCTCGGGTGAGGCGATCACGTCCGACTCCGCAGCCAGGGCGGTCCTCCTCGCTGGAGCCTCACCTTCGCTGATCGGCAGCCACTTCCACCGGCCGCACGTTGGGCAGGTCGACCCTGTTCGACCGCCGTCGGCCGGGTGTCGGGCCACAACCGTCGGGGCCAGCTGCGAAGGGTCGTACCAGCCCTCCGTGGTCACGCTCGGGAGGATCTGCATCGACCGCGTCGATCCCTGCCGAGGCTGGTGAACCTCCCGAAGGTCCACGGCGAACCGGTCAACCAGCTGCCGTGCGACGTCCTGGCTCACGCACACCACGTCGAAGAGCCAGTTGGGCATCCACACGTCCGCGTCGGGGAACTTCCGACCCTGCATCGTGAGGTATCCCGTCTGGGGACGGCTCGGGGTGCCGCAGGAGCGGCACCATCCATCCGGTCCATACATCGGGTCCAGCCCGAAGGAGTCCTCCGGCCACGGCCACCCCGAGGTGAAGCGCGTCGTGAGCGCCACCCAGTCCGTGTCAGCTCCAGTCACTGAACCATCACGGGTTCGCCCGTCCGGGTCCGCGGTGTGCCGCGCGGGCGACCGACAATGAGGTCGGCGGCTGCGCCACCGTCCGGCTCTGAGCCGGCCCTCTGGTTGGATCGGGGCATGGCCGCCGCCCCCCTGACCCGTGACCTCAAGGGTCTCGCCGCGCTGTTCGCCACCTCCGGCGTGCTGCACCTGGTCCGCCCCCAGCCGTTCGAGTCGATCACCCCGCGCCGACTGCCGGCCCGCCGCGGCCTGGTCTACGCCTCCGGCGTGGCCGAGATCGCCTGCGCCGCAGGGTTGCTGCACCCGCGCACCCGCCGCCTCGCCGGCTGGGCCAGCGCCGCGCTGCTGGTGGCCGTGTTCCCCGCGAACATCCAGATGGCCGTGGACGAGACGGGCCGGGTCGAGCGCAGGCTGCGCCAGGGGCGGCCCGTCGGCCGGGGCCGCCAGGTCGCGACGCTCGCCCGGCTGCCGCTGCAGGTCCCGCTGGTGCGCACCGCCCTCAAGGCGACCCGGGACTGAGTGGCAGGCACACGGCATACCGCGGCGTGAAACTGCCGTGAGCACGGCCGCCGCGGGCCGATATCCTCGCGGGGTCCGGGGCGAGCGTCGCGACCGGACCTGACGAAGGAGTGATCGTGGCCGCCTTGCGCATGTCGACCCTGTTCCTGCGAACCCTGCGCGAGGACCCGGCCGACGCGGAGCTGCCGAGCCACAGGCTGCTCGTGCGCGCCGGCTACATCCGCCGCGTCGCGCCCGGCATCTACACCTGGCTGCCCCTGGGCCTGAAGGTCCTGCGCAACATCGAGCGCATCGTCCGCGAGGAGATGGACGCCATCGGCGCCCAGGAGCTGCTCTTCCCCGCGCTGCTGCCCCGCGAGCCCTACGAGGCGACCGGCCGGTGGACCGAGTACGGCGAGAACATCTTCCGGCTCAAGGACCGCAAGGACGCGGACTACCTGCTCGGCCCCACGCACGAGGAGATGTTCACCCTCGCGGTGAAGGACCTGTACTCCTCGTACAAGGACCTGCCCCTGTCGATCTACCAGATCCAGACCAAGTACCGCGACGAGGCGCGGCCCCGCGCCGGCCTGCTGCGCGGGCGCGAGTTCACGATGAAGGACTCCTACTCCTTCGACGTCGACGACGCCGGGCTGGAGGCCTCCTACGCGGCGCACCGCCGGGCCTACGTCCGGATCTTCGACCGGCTCGGCTTCGACTACGTCATCGTCGCCGCGATGGCCGGCGCGATGGGTGGCAGCAAGTCGGAGGAGTTCCTCGCGACCGCCCAGCACGGTGAGGACACCTACGTCCGGTGCACCCACTGTGACTACGCCGCCAACGTCGAGGCGGTCAAGGTGCCCGTCCCCGCGCCGGTCGCGTATGACGGGCTGCCCGCCGCGCACGCCGAGGACACCCCCGACACGCCCACCATCGAGTCGCTGGTCGACCACCTCAACGCGCACTTCCCCCGCGCGGACCGCCCCTGGGCCGCCGGCGACACGCTCAAGAACGTGCTCGTCACGGTGGTCCACCCCGACGGCACCCGCGAGCCCCTCGCCATCGGCGTGCCCGGCGACCGCGAGATCGACGAGAAGCGGCTCGGTGCCCAGCTCGAGCCGGCCGAGGTCGAGGCCTTCGACGAGGCCGACTTCGCCCGCAACCCCGCGCTGGTCAAGGGCTACATCGGCCCCGAGGTCCTCGGCGAGGACGGCAAGTCCGGCATCCGCTACCTGCTCGACCCCCGCGTCGTCGAGGGCACCACGTGGGTCACCGGCGCCAACGTCGCCGGCCAGCACGTCATCGACCTCGTCGCCGGCCGCGACTTCACCGCCGACGGCGTGATCGAGGCCGCCGAGGTTCGCGACGGCGACCCCTGCCCCAACTGCGGCCACCCCCTGGAGTCGGCCCGGGGCATCGAGATGGGCCACATCTTCCAGCTCGGCCGCAAGTACACCGAGGCGCTCGAGCTCAAGGTGCTGGACCAGAACGGCAAGCTGGTCACCGTGACGATGGGCTCCTACGGCATCGGCGTCAGCCGGGCCGTGGCCGCGATCGCCGAGGGCACCCACGACGAGATCGGCCTGGTGTGGCCCCGCGAGGTCGCCCCGGCGGACGTGCACGTCGTGGCCACCGGCAAGGACGACGCGGTCTTCGCCAAGGGTGAGGAGATCGTCGCCGCGCTGCAGGCCCGGGGCCTCGAGGTCCTCTACGACGACCGCAAGGGTGTCAGCCCCGGCGTGAAGTTCAAGGACTCCGAGCTCATCGGCGTGCCCACCATCGTGGTCATCGGCCGCGGCCTGGCCGACGGCACGGTCGAGCTCAAGGACCGTGCCAGCGGCGAGCGGCGCGAGGTCCCGGTGGACGGGATCGTCGACGAGGTCGTGTCGGAGGTCCGCGGGGCCGACGCGCGATGAGCGCCGGCAGCACC
>DASSPC010000073.1:0-2916 GCA_035699865.1 Oryzihumus sp.
CGCCGGACGCACCCCCAACCCGTGCCTGCGCTGCAACGAGAAGATCAAGTTCGCCGCGCTGCTCGACAAGGCGCTCGCGCTCGGCTTCGACGCCGTCGCCACGGGGCACTACGCCCAGGTCGTCGAGCGGCCCGACGGCACACGGGAGCTGCACCGCGCCGTCGACATGGCCAAGGACCAGTCCTATGTCCTCGGCGTGCTGACCGAGGACCAGCTGGCCCGGTCCTTCTTCCCGCTGGGTGACACCACCAAGCCGCAGATCCGCCAGGAGGCGGCCGACCGCGGGTTCTACGTCGCGAAGAAGCCCGACAGCCACGACATCTGCTTCATCGCCGACGGCGACACGAAGAAGTGGCTGACCGAGCGGCTGGGGGAGCAGCCCGGCCACATCGTGGACACCGACGGCACCGTCGTCGGCCAGCACCAGGGCGCCTACGCCTACACCGTGGGCCAGCGCCGCGGCCTGGCCCTCGGCCGTCCCGCGGCCGACGGGCAGCCGCGCTACGTCGTGGAGGTGCAGCCGGGCACCAACACCGTCGTCGTCGGGACCGCCGACCTGTTGGGCGTCGACGCGCTCGTCGGTGACCACGCGCGCTGGTGCGGGCCGGTGCCGGAGGGGGTCGTGTCGGTGGGGGCGCAGGTGCGGGCCCATGGCGAGGAGGTCCCGGCGACCGCGTGGGCCGACGGCGACCAGGTGCACGTGCGGCTCGAGCGCCGCCTGCGCGGCGTCGCCCCCGGCCAGTCGGTGGTCCTGTATGACGGGACGAGGGTCGTCGGGTCCGCCACCATCAGCGCGGCGAGCCTCGCGCGTCACGGGGCGGCGGCCGGCTCGTCCTGACGGCATCCGGCCGGACGTTGCCGGGTGGGCTGACCGCGCGGATCCGGCCATGGTGCAGCAGGATCCCGCCGTCGTGACCCCGGGCGGTGCGGGGTGGACAGTGGTGTCCCCGGTGCCGGTTAGGCTCCCCACGTGAGCAGAGCGAGCGGCATCGGGTCCTGGCCGGGCACCTCCATCCGCGAGGCCCTCGCGGTCGTCCGCGACCTGCTGGCCGACGAGCACCTGCCCTACCTGCCCGAGCTGCCCGCACGTGGCCCCGGCGCCGACATGGTCGGCCGCGCGGCGGGCCTGCTGGTCGACCTGCACGTCGACCTCCAGCCGGCCGGCTGGCGCCTGGTCGACCGGCCCGGCCGGGACGCCTCGCGCACCTCCGCGCTGCTGCGCGAGGACCTCGACGAGCTGGCCGAAGCCTTCGACGGCTACACCGGCGAGCTCAAGGTGCAGGTCTGCGGGCCGTGGACGCTGGCCTCGTCCGTGTCGCTGACGCGGGGGGAGCGTGCCGTGGCCGACGAGGGCGCCTGCCGCGACCTGGTCGCTTCCCTCGCCGAGGGGTTGCGCCAGCACCTGGCCACGCTCGAGCGGCTGGTGCCGGGGGCCTCCTTCGTGGTCCAGGTCGACGAGCCGGGCCTGCCGGGCGTGCTGGGCGGGTCGCTGCCGACGGTGTCCGGCTTCGGCCGGATCCGCGCGGTCGACCCGCAGGTCGCCGCTGCCGGGCTGCGCGACGTCCTCTCGGTCGCGGGGGAGCGGCCCACCGTCGTCCACTGCTGCGCACCGGCGGTGCCGCTGCCGCTGCTGCGGTCGACCGGTGCGCGCGCGGTGTCGCTGGACACCTCGCTGGTGCGCTCCGCCGGCTGGGAGTCGGTCGCGGCGACCGTCGAGGACGGTGTCGGGCTGTGGGCCGGGCTGGTGCCCACCGACGACGCGCAGCCGCGGGCCACCGAGCTGGCACGTCGCCTCGTGTCCGCCTGGCGGGGCGTGGGCCTGCCGCTGTCCGGCCTGGCCGAGGTGACCGTCACCCCGGCGTGCGGCCTGGCCGGGCTCACACCACAGGGGGCCCGCGACGTTCAACGGGCGACCGTGCAGATCGCGCAGGAGCTGACCGAGAGATCCGGGGGCTGAGAACCACCATGACCGCACTGACCCGCCCGTTGCCGGGCCCCGCCGCACCGTCGGCCCCGACCACCCGGGTGCCCTGGCAGGCCAAGTTCCTGGCCCTGTCCGTCATCTGGGGGTCGAGCTTCCTGTTCATGAAGGTCGGGCTGCGCTCCCTGGCGCCGCTGCAGATCTCCGGGTTCCGCATCCTCAGCGGGGCGCTCGTCCTGACCGTCCTGCTGCTGGTGACGCGCGGGCGGCTGCCGCGCGAACGGCATACCTGGGCGCACCTGTTCGTCTCGGCGTTCTTCCTGTGCACGCTGCCGTTCAGCCTGTTCGCGCTGGGGGAGGAGCGGGTCAGCTCGGCCCTGGCCGGCATCGGCAACGCGACCACGCCCATCGCCACGGTGCTCTTCGCCCTGCTCCTGCTGCCCTCGGACCGGATGGCGCTGGGCAAGGTGCTCGGCGTGCTGTCCGGGTTCGTCGGCGTGCTGGTGATCATGCAGCCGTGGCAAGCCGCCGGGCGCCCCGACCTCATCGGCTTCGGCATGACCCTGGTGGCCGGCGCGTCCTACGGGATCGGCTGGACCTACAACCGGCGGTTCCTGGCCAAGGCCGACCTCGGTGGGCTGGCGCAGCCGACCGCGCAGCTGCTCATCGCCTCCGGGCAGATGGTGGTCGTGCTGCTGGTGTGGTGGCTGGTCAACCGCGGGCACCTCGCCGCACCGTGGTCGCTGCACACCTCTTCGTCGGCGGCGCTCGGCCCGCTGCTGGCCGTGACCGCGCTCGGGGTGGTCGGCACCGGCATCGCCTACTCGTTCCACTTCGACGTGGTCCGCGCGGCGGGCCCGACCGTGGGCTCGACGGTGACCTACCTGATCCCGGTCGTGTCCGTGGCGCTCGGCGTGCTGCTGCTGCACGAGCACCTGCAGTGGCCGCAGGCCCTCGGCGCGGCCATCGTGCTCTCGGCGGCCGTGCTCATCCAG
>DASSPC010000074.1:0-20976 GCA_035699865.1 Oryzihumus sp.
AGGCAGAACGCCGACCACTTCAGCAGCGCCTTCATCGCCCACGGGAAGTAGTAGTGCAGCGAGGTCACGGCCACGTCCGGGCAGGCGTTGGCGTAGTCGATCGGGTGCACCACGCCGTCCTTGACGAGCATCTCGCAGGAGTTGAACTCCCAGCGGAAGAACGCGTTGACGGTCTGCGCGATGGTCCGGGCCTCGGCACCCACGGCGGGTGAGAGGAAGTCGTGCGACACGGCATACCGGTTGTGCATGGGCTCGTCCGGCCGGAAGTTCATCACCATCGTCTCGGGCCCGATGGTCAGCGCCCGGGCGAAGACGTCGAAGCCGTCGACCGCCTTCTGCAGGTGCATGAGCATCTCGCCGGAGTCGTCGTAGGCGCGGTGCAGGTCGCCCCGGTCGCGGATCATCGAGACGCCGCGCCAGGCGCCGCCGTCGAACGGCTTCATGAACAGCGGGTAGCCGACCGACTCCGCCACCGCATCGAGGTCGAACGGCTTGTTGTAGCGCGCCGAGGTGTAGGCCCAGCGGACGTTGTCGACCGGGTGCTTGTAGGGCACGAGCACGGTCTCGGGCACGTGCATCCCCAGGCGCATCAGGGCGCAGTAGGCCGAGTGCTTCTCCATTGCCTGGAACGTGAACGGCGAGTTGAGCAGGTAGACGTCGTCCATCAGCGCGACCTTCTTGAGCCACTCGCGCGGGTGGTAGTACCAGTGCGCGAGCCGGTCGATGACCAGGTCCTGGCGCGGGGTGTCGCGCAGGTTGAACGGCTCGATGGTGACCCGCTCGGTGGTGAAGGAGTGCTCCTGCCCGCCAGGGTCACGGACCACCCCCAGCCGCCGGACCAGCGCCTCGAACGCGGTGGGCCAGTCCTCCTCCGCCCCCAGCAGCAGGCCGATCAGATGCGTCGTCGCGCTCCCCATGCCCTCTCCTCACACGAACCGCGGCAGGTGGTGTCCCAGCTGCCGTTGCCACCAGGGCCAGTCGTGGGCGCAGTCGGCGCCCCAGACGTCGAGCTGGTGAGCGATTCCCTTGTCCCGCAACAGCTCCCCGAAGCGCAGCGTGGACGGCAGCGCACCGGTCGGGTGGGTCTCCCACTGACCCTCCCCGCAGACGAGCAGCACCGACAGCCGCGAGCGCAGCCAGTCCAGGTGCTCGCCGTGCAGGTGGGCGACGTAGTCGGTGGGGTTGGCGAAGTAGGCCTCCTGCCCCCGCTCGCCCCAGGCGTGCCACTGCCCCACGTCGTAGTTGCCGGACAGGCCGATCGCCAGCGGGGCGAGGTCGGCGCGCTGGAAGGCGAAGTGCACCGCGTGGTAGGCCCCCATCGACGCCCCGAGGGTGATGAGGTCGTGCCGGCCGCCGAGCTGGTCGAAGACCCACGGCACGGCGGCCTGCTCCAGCCAGGCGTGGTAGGCCCCGTGCCGCCGGGCCCGCTCCTCCAGCGACAGCGACCGGTCGGCCCAGGTCAGCGCGTCGAGGGAGTCCACGCAGAAGAACGACACCCGGCCGGCGTCGAGCAGCCCCTGGACCGGCTCCAGCATGCCGTGCTCGGCGAAGTCCTCGGCCCGGCCGCCCTCGCTGGGGAAGACCAGCACCGGACGACCCCAGTGGCCATGGCGGACCAGCCCGAGACGGTGGTCCGTGCCCGGGACGGCGAGCTCCACCCGGCCGTCCTGCATGACCTCATCCTCGCGTGATCCAGCAATCCCGCAAGACGTCGGTGAGGTGGGGGTCCAGCGCGTCGCGCCAGGCGGTGTAGTTGTGCAGGTCGGGCACCTCCGTGTGGCGGACCGCGTGCCCCGCCCGGGCGAGGGACGCGGCCATGGCCCGGTTGTTGGGCGCGTTCTCCTCCAGCGCCCCGCAGGTCAGGCCCACCACGAGCGGGTGGTCGGTATGCCGGGTGCCCAGCACCGCGCGCACCTGGTCCACGATCCGGCCGAACCACGGGAAGTCGTGCTCCATCCCGTCGAGCTCGGCCTGGAAGAAGGAGCCGGACTGGGCGAAGACCGCGCCGACCACCGGGGCCTGCAGGCCGGCGAGCAGCGAGGTCAGCCCGCCGAGGCTGGCGCCCATGAGCGCCACCGGCGCGGACACGGCATACCGGCGGGCCAGGGTGGTGAGCACCGGGCCGGTGAGGGTGCGCAGGTACTGCGGCGACCCGGAGTACCACGGGCTGCGCTGGACCGGCTGGAGCAGCGCGACGCGGTGCCGCGGCAGCACCGCGTCGGCGACCTGGACCGCGCAGAACCGGGTCAGCGAGGCCAGCTGGTCGTACTCCGGCCCGTCGTGCACCACGAGCAGCGGCAACGGCTCGGCGTCCCCGGCGTCGGCCGGCGACCAGACGGTGACCGGGACCGGGTCGGCGGTCTCCCCCGCGACCTCGAAGGCGTCGAACCGCCCGGGCACGCCGTCCCGCGCCAGCCACGCCGGCGGGAGATAGCCCGGCAGCTCGACGACCGAGCGGGGGCCGAACGCCGACTCGACCCGTGCCGGGTTGGCCGGGTCGGTCTGCGTGGCCACCCCGTCGGGGCCGGTCACCGTGAAGGTGTACTCCAGCCGCTGCAGGTCCGGCCGGGGCAGGCGCAGCTCCCACCGCCCGTCCCGCCGCGCCAGGTCGCGCGTGCGGGCCGGCAGCACCGAGTCGACGTCGAGCCGCACGGCCGAGAACCGGTGCTCCGGGTCGGGCAGGCGGAAGCGGATCCAGCGGTCGAGGACCTTGGGCGGGTCCGCCGCGCGCCGGGCGGCAGGGGTCACCGGGAGTGGCTCAGAACAGCGCGCTCATGAGGGCACCGCGGGCCTTGCGCACCCGCTCGTCGTGGACGCCCACCACCTCGAACAGCTCGAGCAGGTGCTCGCGCACGGCGTTGCGCTCGTCACCGGAGGTGACCCGGACGAGGTCGATCAGCCGGCCGAAGGCGTCCTCCACGTGACCGCCGAGCACGTCGAGGTCGGCGACCAGGGTCTGGGCGGCGACGTCCTCGGGGGCCCCGGCGGCGGCCGCGCGGGCCGCCTGCAGGTCGGCGCCGGCGGTGCGCCGCATGAGGTTGACCTGGGCCAGGCCGAGCTTGGCGTCGGCGTCGGCGGGGTTCTCCAGCAGCGCCCGCTCGTAGGCGGCCACGGCGGCGTCGAGGTCGTCACGCTCGATGGCGTCGTAGGCCTCCTGGTGCAGTGGGGGCAGCGGCGGCTCCTCGGCCGGCTCCCCCTCGGGCGCCGCCTCCGAGACCTCGACCCGCCCGGTCACGCCGTGCTGCACGGCGAGCTCGAGCAGCTTGCCGATGACCGCCTCGACCTGCTCGCGCGGCTGCACGCCGGCGAACAGCGGCACGGGCTGGCCCTGGACCAGGCCGAGGGCGACCGGCACGGTCTGGACCTGGACCGCCTGCATCAGCGCGCCGGCCAGCCCCGGGCTCGCGTCGGCGTCGACGGAGACCATGCGGAAACGGCCCTCGGAGGCCCGGGCCACCGACTCGACGAGGTCGGCGAACTCGGCGGTCTCCGGCATGGAGGACGACCACAGGATGACCACGGCCGGCACGGTGACCGAGCCGTTGACCACGGCGGTGAAGGAGTCCTCGGTGGCCTCCACCCGCAGCCCGTCGCCGCCGCCTGCCGGGCCGCCGCCGGGCGCACCGCCGGTCGGGCCGCCCTGCGCAGGGGTCGCCGGGCGGGCGAGGGAGGACAGGTCCACGGCGCCACGCAGGGCCGCCGCGTTGAAGGGCTGCGAAGTCATGTCGGCATTCTCCCTGATCCGCAGGCGCCGTGGGTCAGGACCCCGAGGCTGAGACGAGGTGCTCGGTGGCGCCGACCAGCGTGGCCTGCCCCGAGCCCTTGGGGACGGCGAAGACGACCATCTCCAGCGTGCGCATCGTCGCCTTCGTGGTCAGCTTCGTCTTGCCCGGCACCAGCGCGGTGAACTGCTTGGGCGCGGTCAGCGAGCTGCCCGCCTTCTTCACGGTGAAGGTGTCGGTGCGCTCCAGCACGCCGAAGACCAGGGCGCCGCCGCCGCTTTGCGCGATGGCGTAGACCGAGCCCGGCTGCACCGTGTGCTTCTGCGTGAACGACGCGAACTTCGACACGTCGGACGCCTGCTGGGCGGCGCCGGCGCGCACCTGGGTGGCGAACCGGTCGTCGGTGTAGGGCGGGTTGGCCACCTTCGCCGCAGGGAAGCTGAGCCCCTTGGCGTAGTCCTCGAGCAGGCTCTGGGGCGAGATGGCCAGGCCCTTGCCGTCGGTGACCAGGCGCGAGCCGCTGGCCAGGGAGGTGAAGGACCGCACGCTGGAGCCCGGGAGCATGGTGGCCGACTCGGCGATGCGGTACGGCGTGCGTGCGTCCGGGGAGGTCACGAGGTGCAGCACCGGCAGACCGCCCTTGTCCGGGACGGTCTGGACGACGATGACCCGGGGGAAGCCCTCGCCCCGCGGCAGCGCGAGGATCCGGGGCTGCTCGGGGGCGATGGCCGGCGAGTTGCCGCCCACCTGCGGGGCGACCGAGGCGAGGCGGGCGTCGGCCACGGCGGCGGTGAGGGCGTTGCCGCTGTAGGCCACGGCCCGCGCGTTCTTGACGTCGCCGGAACCGGACCGGGACTGACCGGCCGCGGTGAACACGCGGTCGACGATCCCGCGCGCCTGTGCGGGGGTCACCGAGGCGATGTCCGTGACCGGCGCCGGCGGCTCGTGCACCCCGGCGATGGCCTTGCCGAGCCCACAGCCCGACAGGGACAGGCAGACGGCTGCCGCGGCAGTGATGGTCGCGATGCGGCGGTTCATGCGTCCACCTCCTCGGGGGCGCTGGGGTCGGGGCGGTCGGTCGTGGTCTCGGCGGGGTCGGGCCCGTCCGTGGTGCCGCCGCGACGGGGGCGCCGGGGCAGCAGGTTGGGCCGGTGCTGGTGCCGGCTGCTGCGGCTGGTGGCGCCGGCCTGCGGTGCCGGGGCAGCCGTCAGGTCCTGCCAGAGGAAGAAGCCGGCGCCCGCGGCAAGCAGCGCCCCGACGAGCAGCAGCAGCAGCGACAGGAAGAACCAGGTCTTGTGGTGCCAGGCGACCGTCACGTCCACGTCGGGCAGCGGGGCGCCGCCGGGGGCGGCGACGACCAGCGTCTCGGGGCCCTGGCCCTGGGCGACCACGACGCTGGCGGAGCCGCGCTCCTGCTGGCTCACCCGCCATACGTCGGCGGTGGTGACGTCCGGCATCGCGGTGGAGCCGGTCCGCGCGGAGGTCATCGACCCCGACGGCCAGGAGACGGACTTCACGGTGGTCCGCCGGGCGTCGCGCAGCACGGCCGCAGCGTCGGAGGCGCCGGCCAGGCCGACCCACAGCGGTCCGCCGTCCTTGCGGGAGACGGTCACCTCGGTGGGGACGTCGAGGGCGTTGAGGACCTTGGGCTCGATGGTGAGCGCCCCGGTCTGGGTCTCGCGGGAGCCGAAGGTGGCTTCGCCGGACGGGCCGAGGGTCACGCACAGCCAGAGTCCGAGGATCGCGAGGACAGCGCCCACCACGGCCACCGAGAGGCCGAGGGCGCGTCGTGTCGCAGTGGTCACGATGTCGTCCTTCGTGTCGGGGAACGTGGTCGTGGCGCGCCCCCAGGCACCGGTTATCCGGTCCACCATGGCCCACCCGGGATGCCGGACACAAATCCATCACGGTCGATCCGGAGCCGTCGATGGCATGATCACGGAATGCCTTCCGCCCCCCTGTCGAGCACCAAGCGCCCGCCCGGCCGGCCGCGGCGCGCCGCCACGGAGCAGGCCATCGTCGACGCCGCGCGCGTCGTGCTGGCCCGGGAGGGCGTGGCCCGGATGTCGATCGAGCAGGTCGCCCAGGAGGCGGGTGTGGCCAAGACCACGGTCTACCGCCGGTGGCCGAGCAAGGTCGAGCTCGCGGTCGACGCGGTGGCCGCGACGTTCGACGCCATCACCCTGACCGACCAGGGGTCGCTGCTCGCCGACCTGCGCGAGGGCATCGGCCAGGCCGCGACCCTGCTGTCCGACCCCTCCATCAGCGGCGCGTATGCCGCGCTGCTGGCCGAGAGCGCGCGCGACCCGCACGGGGTGGGCACCCTGGTGCGCGGCACGCTGGTGGAGAAGCTGCACGGCATCGTCGGGGACTGCGTGCAGCGCGGCATCGCCCGGGGCGAGATCGACCCGGGGTCGGTCGACGTCGACCTGCTCGGCGACCTCGTCGTCGGGACGGTGCTGCACCGGGCCCTGATGACAGGGGCCGCCGACGCCGGCTTCGTCGAGGCGCTGATCGCCCTGCTCGCCGACGTCGCCGACGCCCGGGCTCAGAAGCGGGCCGGCTCGCGGTAGATCCCCCAGCGGTCGCGCAGCGCGTTGCAGATCTCGCCCAGCGTGGCCTCGGCCCGCACGGCGTCCAGCATCGCCGGGATCATGTTGCCGTCGGATTCGGCGACCTCGAGCATCCGCGCCAGCGCCGCCGACACGGCCGCGTCGTCCCGGCCCGCCTTGCGCTCGGCGAGCACGCGCACCTGCTCGCGCTCGACCTCGTGGCTGACTCGCAGGATCTCCAGCTCGTGGCTGACCGACTCCGTGTGGCAGTTGACGCCGACGACCCTCTTGTCACCCTTCTCCAGCGCCGTCTGGTACTGGAAGGCGGACTCGGCGATCTCGGACATGAACCAGCCGTCCTCGATGCCACGCAGGATGCCGCTCGTCATGGGCCAGACGCCGCCGGTGGCGTGACCGGTGCTGCGGCGCACCTGCTCGGCCAGGCCGGCGGTGTCGGCGGCGCGCAGGTCGGTCGACCCCATCGAGAGGATCTTGTCGAAGATCGCCTCGGCCTCGGCCTCGATCTTGTCGGTGAGGGCCTCGACGTACCAGCTGCCACCCAGCGGGTCCGCGACGTTGACCACGCCGGTCTCCTCCATGATCACCTGCTGCGTGCGCAGGGCGATCTCGGCGGCCTGCTCGGTCGGCAGGGCCAGGGTCTCGTCGAGGGCGTTGGTGTGCAGCGAGTTCGTGCCGCCGAGCACCGCGGCGAGCGCCTCGACGGCGGTGCGCACAACGTTGTTGTAGGGCTGCTGCGCGGTCAGCGAGACCCCGGCGGTCTGGGTGTGGAAGCGCAGCCACTGCGCCTTGTCGCTGGTCGCGCCGTAGACGTCACGCATCCACCGGGCCCAGATGCGCCGGGCCGCGCGGAACTTGGCGATCTCCTCGAAGAAGTCCAGGTGGCTGTCGAAGAAGAAGGACAGCCCGGGCGCGAAGGTGTTGACGTCCAGGCCGCGGGACAGGCCCAGCTCGACGTAGCCGAAGCCGTCGGCGAGGGTGAACGCCAGCTCCTGCGCGGCCGTGGAACCGGCCTCGCGGATGTGGTAGCCGGAGACCGACAGCGGCTTGTAGGCCGGGATCTTCTCGGCGCAGTACTCCATGAGGTCGCCGATCAGGCGCAGGTGCGGCTCGGGGGCGAACAGCCACTCCTTCTGCGCGATGTACTCCTTGAAGATGTCGGTCTGCAGGGTGCCGTTGAGCACGCCGATGTCGACGCCCTGCCGCTCGGCGGCGACGAGGTACATGCAGAAGACGGGCACGGCCGGGCCGCTGATCGTCATCGAGGTGGTGACGTCACCGAGCGGGATGTCCTGGAACAGCACCTCCATGTCGGCGGCCGAGTCGATCGCCACGCCGCAGTGCCCGACCTCGCCCAGGGACAGCGGCTCGTCGGAGTCGCGGCCCATGAGGGTGGGCATGTCGAACGCGACGGACAGGCCGCCACCGCCGCGAGCCAGGATCATCTTGTAGCGCTCGTTGGTCTGCTCGGCGTTGCCGAAGCCGGCGAACTGCCGGATGGTCCACGCCCGGCCCCGGTAGCCCGTGGCGTGCAGGCCGCGGGTGAACGGGAACTCCCCCGGCCAGCCGATGCGCTCGGGCACCTCGGTGCCGTCGGCCGGCCCGTAGACCGGGTCGACCTCCAGGCCCGACAGCGTGGTGAAGTCCGCATCGCGCACCTGCCCCCGGGTCTGGGCGGCGTCGTAGCGCTCCTGCCAGCGGGAACGGCCGGACCCGGTGTCGGACGGCATGGCGGAGGACGGCTGCGGGGAGGTCATGCCCTCCAATTTACTTGGACGTCCTAGTAGTTGTCACGGGGCCGGCTGCAACGCCGGGACAGGTATGACGAGTGGGCACCGCACCTTGGCGCAGGACAGTTGCTGTGGCCCGCCCTCCGCGGCCCGGAGCGACCCTGTCGTGCGCAGAGGGCTACTGCTCGTGGAAGTCGCCGGCCGCGACGCGCACCTTGCGCAGCAGCCGGAACAGCTCCTCGTGCTCGGCGGGAGTGAGCGCCCCCAGACCGAAGCCGGCGGCGACCAGGTCGGTCGTGGCCGCCTCCATCACCTCGCGGCCGGCCTCGGTGATGACCGCCAGCGTGCCGCGGCCGTCCTCGGGGTTGGGCCGGCGCTCGACGAAGCCCTGGGCGGCCAGCCGCTGGATGATGTTGGTGGCGCTGGTCGGGTGGACCATGAGCCGCTCCCCCACCTTGCTCATGGGCAGCCGGCCGTGGCGGCTGAACGCCAGCAGCACCAGCGCCTCGTAGCGGGCGAAGGTCAGCCCGTGCCGCCCGACGATGGCGTCGAAGTCGCCGATGAGCAGCTGCTGCACGCGCATCACCGAGGTCGCCGAGGCCATCGCGGCCACCTGTGAGCGGCCACCCCAGCGGGCGCGCCAGAGCTCGGCGGCCCTGCGGATCGGGTCGAAGGGCAACGAGACGCGGGTGGGCACGGCCTCACGCTAGTGCGCGTCGGCGGCCGCTCCCCGCACCATCCGGATCTCGGGCGCCCCCGTGCCCTCGTGCACCTTGGCGGCCCCGTCGGGAGCGAACCCGTGCCGGCGGTAGAACGCCTGCGCCCGCGCGTTGTCCACGAGGACCCAGAGCGAGGCGGGGCGGTCTCCGACCACGGCCGCCACCAGCTCGTCGGCCAGGCCGGTCCCGTGGTGGGCGGCCAGGACGTTGATGGCGTAGAGCTCCCACACCGTCGGGGCGTCCTCGTCGCGACTCGGCCCACCGGTGGCCAGGCCGACGATCTCCTCGTCCTCGCCCGCGGTGGCCACCACGACCAGGGCCTCCGGCTCGTCCACCTCCAGGCGCAGCCGCCAGCGGCGGGCCGAGTCCTCGGCGCTGAGCGCCTCGAGGTAGTCCGCCGGCAGCAGCCCGGCGTAGGCCTCTCGCCAGATCGCGGTGTGCACCTGCCCGAGGGCCTCGGCGTCGCTCACGGCAGCCGGCCGGACGGCATACCCGCCCCTCACGACCCCTGCCCGGTATGCCGGGCGACCGCCTCCTCGAGGCGGCTCACCTTGGCCTCCAGCTCTCCGGTGAACCCGGGGCGGATGTCGGCCTTGAGCACCAGCGAGACCCGCGGGCCGTACTGCCCGACGGCGTCGCAGGCGCGGCGCACGACGTCCATGCACTCCTCCCAGCTGCCCTCGATGGTGGTGAACATCGAGTCGGTGCGGTTCGGCAGGCCGGAGTCGCGCACCACGGCCACCGCCGCGGCGACGGCGTCGCTGACGGAGCCGGTGCTGTCGGCGGGGTCGGAGGAGCCGGACGGGGCGACGGAGAAGGCGACGAGCATGGGCTGATCCT
Organism: Oryzihumus sp.; assembly: GCA_035699865.1. Taxonomy (GTDB): domain Bacteria; phylum Actinomycetota; class Actinomycetes; order Actinomycetales; family Dermatophilaceae; genus Oryzihumus. The sequence goes on from DASSPC010000074.1 coordinate 9,582, forward strand.
AGGTGCGTCGTGGTGGGAGGAGGCTCACCGCGGAAGCCGGACGACGGTCATGACGCCCTCGTGCAGCGCGAGCTCGGCGTCCGAGGCGGCCGCCGCCTCCGGGTCGTGGGTGGACATGATGACGACGGCACCGCGCCGGGCCTCGGCCCGCAGCAGGGCGACCACCCGCTCCCGGTTGCCGGCGTCGACGTCGCTGGTCGGCTCGTCGGCCAGGATCACGGCGGCGCGCTGGGCGAGGGCCCGGGCGACCGCCACGCGTTGCTGCTGGCCGCCGGAGAGCTCCTCGACGAGGTGGCGGCCGGACTCCCCCAGCCCGGTGGACTCCAGCGCCGCGCCGGCCTGCTCCCACGCCTCCCCGGCGGGCACGCCGGCGGCGAGCAGCGGCACGACGACGTTCTCCTCGGCGCTGAGCATCGTCGCCAGGCCGTTGCCCTGCGGGACGAGCGCGACCCCCAGCCGCACCGCCTCCTCGTGGCCGGTCACCGGCTGGTCACCGACGTGCACCGTGCCCGCGGCGAGCGGCTGCGCGCCGCAGATCGCCCACAGCAGGGAGGACTTGCCGGCCCCCGAGGGACCGGTGACCGCGAGCAGGGTGCCGGGGTGCACGGTGAACGACACGTCGTGCAGCGCCGGCTCCCCGTCGTAGGCCACGCACACGCCCGCGACCCGCACCGTCGGTGCGCTCATGACCGGTCCTCCTGACCCTGGGGCAGCAGCTGGATGGTGCCGTCCTCGAGGTGGACGCGCACGAGCGTCCCCGGCGGCAGCACCTCGAGCACGTGGGGCGGCAGGGGCAGGGCACCGTCAGCGGACACCACGGCGTACTCCTCGCCGTCGCGGCCCTCTCCCCCGATGCGCCCGTCGCGGATGGTCACCGTGCGCCGCATCGCCGCGGCGACCTCGGGGTCGTGGGTGACCAGGACGACGGTGGTGCCGAACTCGCGGTTGACCCGGGCGAGGGTGTCCAGCACGGTGGCCCGCGCCTCGTGGTCGAGCTGGCTGGTCGGCTCGTCCGCCAGCAGCAGCCCTGGCAGCGTCGCGACGGCGACACCGACCGCGAGCAGCTGCAGGTGGCCGGGCGTCAGCGCCGCCAGCGGCCGCCGGGCGTGGCGGTGCAACCCCACGAGCTCGAGCACCTCCGCCGGGCTGGGCAACGAGGAGGCACCCTGGCGCCGGGCGGCACCCTGGGCGAACTCGACGTTCTGCACCGGGGTCAGGTAGGGCAGCAGGTTGCGGGCGGCGCCCTGCAGCACCAGGCCGATGTCGCGGGCTCGCAGCTCGTCCAGTGCGGGCTCGGGCAGGGCCGACAGCTCGTGCTCGCCGACGTGGATCTTGCCCGCGCTCGGCCGCAGCAGGCCGCCGAACAGGCTCAGCAGGGTGGACTTGCCCGAGCCGGACGGGCCCAGGAGACCGACCATGTCGCCTGCCTCGACGCTGAGGTCGACGCCGGAGAGTGCCGCCACGTCGTGGCCGTCGGCGCGGTAGATGTGGACCAGCCCCGTGGTCCGCACCGGCATCCCGCCCTTCACAGCCCCGTTCACAGCACCTCCCGGACCCGCTCGAGGGTGGCGCGCGTGGACAGGCCCTGACCCACCCGCACCGCGACGACGAGGAGCACCACCAGGGCCACCGCGGCAGCGGCGAGCACCGCCGGCCAGGACGAGCCTGCCGGCGGCAGCGGCAGGCGGGGAGGGGTGGTGAACAGCGGGATGATCGGCAGGGCCAGCGCCGCGCCGGCCACGCCGCACACCGCGCCGGCCAGCACCGCCGTCACCACGACCAGCACCTGCTCGCCGACCGCGACGCGGCGCAGGTCCTGCCGGCCCAGCCCGACCAGGCGCAGGGCAGCGTGGTCACGCGCCCGCAACCGCCAGGACGTGGCGACGACCACGACGACGACCAGTCCCGCCATCAGCAGGGCCGCGATGCCCACGACCAGGGCCAGCTGGAGTCCCCACGCCGACGCCGACCCGGCGTAGTCCCCGGCGACGCCATCGGTCGTCGTGACGTCCGACACCTGCACGCCGCCGTGCCGCAGCGCGGTGCTGACCCGCTCCACCAGGGCGGGGTCGGACCGCGCGAGCCACACCTGCACCGTCGCCAGCGAGTCCAGCGTCCCGCCCCCGCGCTGGAGCGTGTCCAGGTTGACCAGGACCGTGTTGGGCGTGCCGCCCGGCGCCAGCGGGACGTGCCCGACGACCTGCATCTGGCGCGCCTGCCCGTCGAGCCCCGGCGAGGCGAACGTCCCCCGGTCCGACCCCGACGGCAGGGACCCGGCGAGCAGTGCCGGCAGGTTCACCGGCGTCGACGCGTGCTGGAGGACGACCTCCTGGGAGGCGGCGTCGGAGTAGCGGACCCGCAGCGAGGACCCGTCCGCGGTGGCGGTGATGTCGTCCGGTCCGGGGCTGGAGCTGTCACCGGGCAGCCACGTGCCGTCGCCGCCCCAGGGCGCGGTGGAGCCGTCCACGCCGAGCGGACCGAGGACGAACGAGCCCGCCGTGACTGCGTAGCGGGAGGCCGGCGCGTCGACCGTGATGGCCGAGAGGCGGCACCCCTTGACGCAGCTGACCGGCGCCGACAGGGCGTGGGGCGCCGTGGCCCCGAACGGGATGGGGCCGAGGTCCAGGCTGGTGAGCGAGCCGTCGGCGAGGACGAGCTGCATCCCCAGCCGCGGCAGCCGCTGGGACAGGGGCAGCCCGTCGGTCGGCGCCCCCGGGGGGTCGGTGGCGACGCTCTCGCCGGCGACGGTCAGGTGCAGCTGACTGCCGGTGAGCACCAGGGGTGCCACGGCCGGCGCCGCGAGCCGCGCCCACGGGAGTGCCGCCGCGTCCTGGCCCGGGAACTGGGCGATGCGCGCGAACTGGTCCGGGACGACCGCCTGGGTCGTCGTGCTGCCCTCGCCGACGGTCCCCACCCGCACCACCGGGGTGGCGAGCCGCCCGGTGGCGTCGACCCTGTCGAGGGCCGAGCGCACCGCCGGCACCGAGCCGGTGAGCGCGTCGATCACCGCGGGCGCGCCCACCTCGGCCATCGCCCGGGCCCGCCGGCTCTGCTCCCCCACCACGAGGGCGTCGCTGGCGAAGACCACGAGGGCCGTGGCCACGGTGATGGTGGTGACGACCCGGCGCACCGCCGGACGCCGGGCGATCTGCAGGGCGGTGAGCCCGCGCCGCACCCGGCCGCGCGCGAGGTACCGACGGCCGGCCGCCGCCGACACGGGCACCAGGACGTGGGCGAACAGCAGGCCGACGGCCAGCGCCAGCAGCGCGGGTGTGGCCAGGGCCAGCGGGCCGGACAGGTTGCCACTCACCAGGGCCAGCACACCGGCTGCGGCGAGGGCGAGCACCGCGGCGTCGGCGACCCCCAGCGCCCAGCCGTGCCGACGGGCGGGGACCCGGCGCAGCAGGGACACGATCGGCTCACGGGTGGCGGTGCGGGTCGCGAGCAGGACCGCGAGGAGGGACACCACAGCTGCCACGAGCGCGGCGAGGGGCGCGCCGGCGGGGAGCTCGAACGGCACGCCCGGGACGAGCCAGACCTGTCGGGCGAGCACGCTGAGTCCGATGGCGAGGACGAAGCCGACGGGGACGCCGGCGAGGACCATCGCGCCGAGCTCACCGAACAGCAGGCGCCGCGCCCCGCCAGGACCTCGCCCGCGCAGCCGGGCCAGCGCCACCTCGGGGCGACGCTGCTCGATGGCTGCCACGAGCACGAGCCACAGCACCACCAAGGCCAGCATCCCGAGCTGGGCCATCAGCAGCGGCACGATCACGGCCGCCTGCCGGCGGCCGGTGGCGACATCGGCCGCGATCGCGGGCAGGCCGGACCTCGCGGTGACGGACTTGCCGTTGCCCAGGGCCGCGGCCTGGACCCCGGCCACCGCCCGGGCGACCCCGGGCAGCTCGTCGGCGCCGACCGCCGGCTCCCGCAGCGGCAGGTCGACCTCGTTGGCCGGCGCCATCCAGCCCTTTGTCGGGTCGGTCGTGCCATCAGAGGGGATGTACTTGCCGTCGGGACCCGGCCCCCCGGCCGTCGGGCTGTCGCCGGTCATCGTCGCCGCGGCGGTGACCCACGTGTCCAGCGACTCCTGGCCGGTGAACGGGTCGGAGGTCCCGGAGCGGCCGCCGAGCAGCTGGCCGAACCAGTACTCCCCGGGCTGCTGCCGGTAGGTCCCGGTGACGGTCAGCACCTTGTGAGGGGCGTCCCGGCCGACGACCCCCGGCACGACCTCGGTGACCAGCAGCCGCTGGCCCACGTGCCACGAGCGGAGCGTGGCGTCCGCCGCGGTCACCGCGACCTCGCCCCGCGCGGTGGGGCACCGGCCGGACACCACGGTGATGTGCGCGCAGATGTCGGTCCGCGTCGTGAGGAAGCCGGTCGGCGCGCCGTCCATGCTGTCGTCCCCGAGGTCCACGCGCACGGTCGTGCTGGCCAGCGGCTTCCTGGAGAACTGCGCCAGGGACGCCGGCACGAGGGCGGTCAGCTCCTGCGCGGACATCCGCCGGCTGGTGTCCCGTCCCGTGGAGGACGTCAGGACCAGCCCGGTCGTGGAGTCCGGGGCGCGGTCGAGCGCCCTGCGGACCAGCGCCTGGTCCAGTGCCCGTTCATACAGCGGCGCGAAGCACAGGCACACGGTGATGAGGGCGGCGAGGCCGGCGATGACCAGCCCCTGCGCCCGCCGGTACCTCATGGCAGCCCACATGTCGTCCCTCTCCCGGTGGTCAGTCCACGTCCCAGCGGAAGAACCGCGAGGCGATGAACGTGACGACGGCCGCGAAGCCGAGCAGGATCGCCATCGGCGCCACGATCGAGCCGGCCCCCTGACCGCGAGCCAGCACGCCGATCATGGCGTCGTTCATGTGCCGCAGCGGCATCCCCTGGCTGACCGTCTGCAGCCACGACGGCGCCTGCGAGATGTCGAAGAAGGTGCCGGACAGGAACGACATCGGCAGCACGATGAAGTTGGCCAGGGCGCTGGCGGCCTCCTCGGTCCTGGCGATCGAGCCCACGAGCAGCCCGATCGACAGGAACGCCAGGGTGCCCGCGACGAGCAGGGGCACGCACAGCCAGGCCGAGCCGTCGAGGCGCAGCCCGTAGACCGGCAGGGAGGCGATGACGAAGAACAGCGCCGCCTGCGCGAACGCGGTCAGCAGCGAGACCCCCACCCGCGCCCCGACGATGGCCGAGACCGACACCGGGGCCAGCCGCAGCTTGCGCAGCACCTGCCGGCGCCGCCAGCCCACGATCGTCATCGACGCCCCGAACGCCGCCGAGAAGGCGATTCCCCATGACAGCAGCCCCGGCGTGAGGAACTGGATCGGCTTGAGCTCGGCGTTCTCGACCTGCTGGGACACCAGCGTGGTCCTGGGTGGCTGGCCGGTGGCGGCGACGTTGCTGCGGTCGACGACGGCGCCCAGGATCCCCTGGATCGTGGCGGCCTTGACCCGGTCGCTGGCCGCGTAGCGCAGCTCGACCGTGCCGCCCTGCTGGCGCACCACGGCCGGGATGTCGCCGCCCCGGACGGCGGCGACGGCCTTGTCCCACGTCGGGAAGGTCTTCGTTGCGAACACGTCCTTGGGTAGCTGCTGCACCAGGGCCCCGGTGCCGACCACGCCGAGGTCCTGCCGGCTCGCCTTGTCGTTGCTGAAGACCAGGCCGAAGACCACGAGGAACATCAGCGGGAAGAAGAACGTGAAGAACAGCGCGGTGCGGTCCCGCATGAAGCCGCGCAGCATGGCCAGCCCGAGGGTGCGCAGCTGGTGCCAGGTCGACGGTGCGTATGCGGTGTGGCCGGCCTCGACGGCGGGTGGGGCGGGCGCGGTGGTGGTCATGCGCGGTACTCCCGTCCCGTCAGGTGCAGGAAGACGTCCTCGAGGGTGGCCGTGCGGACGCTCACCCCGTCGAGGTGGTGGCGCTCGGCGAGTGCCTGGATGAGGGTCGCGGGGGTGCGGGTGGCGATCACCGTCTCGCCCTGGCCGGCGCGAACCTCATCGGCACCGGGGAGCAGGCGCGCCTCGGCCTCGGACAGGACGGCCTCCGGCAGCGCCACCCGGGTCGCGGCGTGCAGGCCGCGGACCAGCGCGGCCGGGGTGTCGAGGGCCAGGACGCGCCCGGCGTCCATGATCGCGACCCGGTCGCACAGCGCCTCGGCCTCGTCGAGGTAGTGGGTGGTGTAGACGACGGTGGTGCCCCGCTGCTGGATCAGCCGCAGCAGGTCCCACAGGTTGCGCCGGGCCTGCGGGTCCAGCGCCGCGGTCGGCTCGTCGAGGAAGACGACCTCCGGCGCGTGCACCAGCGCGCAGGCGATCGAGAGCCGCTGCCGCTGGCCGCCGGAGAGCTTCTCGTCGCGAGTGTCGGCCTTGTCCGCCAGACCGACGACCTCGAGCATCTCATCGGCCCGCGAGGCCGGGACGCCGTAGAGCGAACCGAAGGAGCGGATCTGCTCGCGGGCCGTGAGCTTGTCGAAGAACGCCGAGGCCTGCAGCTGCACGCCCAGCCGGGGCAGCAGGCGCGGGTTGCGCGGCCAGGGGCTCTCCCCCAGCACGCTGACCCGACCGGCGTCCGGCTCGCGGATCCCCTCGACCATCTCCAACGTGGTCGTCTTGCCGGCGCCGTTCGGCCCGAGGATGCCGAAGAACTCCCCGCTCCGGACGGTGAAGGACACCCCGGCCACGGCCGTCGTGTCGGCATACCGCTTGACGAGGTCGTCCACCTCGATCGCGGTGCCCCCGCCGGCACGGGGCCGGTCCACCACCCCTGCCCCCGGTTCCGTCATGGCCCCGACCCTAGAGCCCTGACACGGGCGCGAGCAGGTCATTTGTCAGGGTCCGCGCCGCCGACCGACGTAGGCTCGACCCGTGGCCAGAGGACCCCTGCGGAACTTCGACTGGAACCTGCGCTCGTGCGGGCGGCACGGCCATGAGACCTATGCCCCCGACGAGGAGGCCCTCGCGCGGCGCCTCCACGCGTCGACGCCGGCGGGGGACGCGTGGCGGTGCCTGCGCTGTGGGGACTGGGTCCTCGGCGAGCCCCGCCACCGTGGCCCCGCCGAGGAGGCGCCGATCGTCCTGCGGGGCAAGGCCCTTCGTGACGCGTTCGTGCTGCGCTTCCTGGCCCTCGAGCGGGCGCTCCGCGGGCTCCTGCTGGTCGCCCTGGCCTACGGCGTCTGGCGCTTCGAGGGGTCCCAGCAGGCCCTGCAGAAGGTCTTCGAGTCCTACCTGCCGGCGATCCGCCCGCTGGCCGACCGGCTGGGGGTAGACCTGCAGGAGACCGGACCGGTGCACCTGATCCAGCGGGCGTTCGCCGCCTCGCACTCGACGCTGGTTCTGGTGGCCCTCGGTGTCCTCGCCTACGGGGCGCTCGAGCTCCTGGAAGCAGTGGGCCTGTGGTTGATGAAGCGCTGGGGCGAGTACGTCGCGGTGGTCGGCACCGCGGTGTTCATCCCGCTGGAGGTCTACGAGCTGGTGGAGAAGGTGACCTGGCTGCGGATCGCCGCCTTCGCGCTGAACGTCTTCGCCGTGGTCTACATCCTGTGGACCAAGCGCCTGTTCGGCGTCCGCGGTGGACGAGCGGCCTTCGACGCCGAGCGCCACGGCGAGTCGCTGCTGGAGGTCGAGCGGGCCGCGGCCCGTGGCGAGACGGCCGTAGCGGCGCGCTGAGCCCCCGGCTCAGCCCTCGATGCGGCGCTGGAACTCCGGCAGCAGCTCGACGACCCGGAAGCCGAGCGCCTCGTTGATGCCGATCATGTGCGCGTTGACGTCGGCGTTGCCGGTGTGGACCAGGCGCGCCCCCGGCCAGGACCGCTGCAGGGCCTGCAGGTTGCGGACCTTGAGGCCCAGGCCCAGCCGGTGCCCCCGGTGGTCGCCACGCACCATGGTGCCCCACTGGTGCACGTGCTCCGGCTCGTCGGGGGTCACGGCGAGGTCGGTGTAGGCGACCACCTCACCTCCCGGCGCGATGGCCACCGTGGTCAGGCGCACCCGGCCCTGCTCACGCAGCCGCGCCTGCCGCTCGCGGTACAGCTCCGGCGTCTCGGCCTCAGGCTCGTAGTCGATCTCGCCGGTGGGCGCGTCGACGGCGAGGTGGTTGCGCACGTGGCACAGCGAGGGCAGCAGCTCCGCGGGCACGTCCCCCGCGAACGTCTCCAGCCGGTATGCCGTGTGGCGGGGCGCCGCGGCTGCGGCGAGCTCGTCCAGGCGCCGGTCCGCGACGGGCAGGTCGAGGACCCGGTGGACCTCGGTGCTGGCCAGGCGGAAGCCGTGCCGCTCGGCGAACCGGCGGTAGCCGTGGTCGGCAGCTGCGGCCTCGGGGTAGGCCGACTCGGTGAGCAGGGTCGTGCGCCCGGCGGCTGCGCAGCAGGCGACCACGTGCCCGGCCAGGGCCGAGCCGACGCCCCGGCCGCGGTGCTGCGGGTCGACACAGACCTGCAGCCAGCGCTTGTCGGTGTTGTCGACCAGGGACTCCCAGGCCCACACCATGCCGACCAGGGCGCGCTCCTCCCAGGCCGCCCAGGCGCCCATCCACTCCCCCGGTGCGGGGTTGCGCAGGTCGACCGCCAGCTCCAGCAGCGGCCACGGCGCGGCGTAGGGCCGCTCGAAGCGCAGGGCGGCGTCCAGGACCGCGTGGGCCTGGCCCAGCTCGGCGTCGTCGTGGACGTCCACCTGACGGATCTGCACGTCCTCAGGCTAGGTTCGCCGGACCGCCCGGCTCACCCGGTTTTCGCCCCGGTCAGGGCAGGGAGTCGGCCACCTCGTCCTGGAACGCCTGCAGGAGCGCGGGCGCATCGGGGATGACCCGCTCGTCGCACGCGAAGCCCACCACCACCGAGCCTGCGTAGCTGAAGATGCTGACCGAGATCGGCTGCTGCGAGGTGGACGGCGCCCAGGCCACCATCCCGGCCACCGGCGCGCCGGCGAAGGTGACCTGCCTGCGCGGGCCCGGCACGTTGGTGAGGACCCCGACCGACTGGTTGGCGACGAGGTCGGTGAGGAACCGCGCGACCGGGCGCGGGGTCTGGCTGCCGACCTGTTGCACGGCATACATCAGGGCCGCGGTGTGGGAGTCGCGCAGCGTGCCGGTGCGGCGCTGGAGCAGGGCGATCCGCTCGGACAGCGGCTCCCGGCCCGAGGGCAGCTCCAGCGGGACCACCGCGAAGTGGTTGCCGAGGGTCTCGGGCAGGTTGTGGTCGAACGGCTTGAGGTTGACCGGCATGAGCCACGTGGTGGGGACCGGCTCCTCCCCACGAGCCGTGAGGTAGCGGGCGAGCGCGCCGGCCAGCCACGTGGTCAGCACGTCGTTGACCGTCCCCCCGCTGCGGCGGCCCACCTCCTTGACCCGCTCCAGCGGCACCGGGTCACCCCAGACCACGCTCTTGCGCTCGCCCAACGGGCCCCGCCAGGCGGCCGGCACCTCGGCAGGCAGCGCCAGCAGCGGGGTCACCGCCGCCACGGTGTGCCGTGCCCGGTCGGCCTGCACCAGGGCCTGCTCCGCGAGCTCACCGGCGGCGTCGGCGAACGGACGCGCCAGCGGGCCGGCGACCGGGACCCGGTCGAGCACCGCGCCGGTGAGGGAGCGCAGGCCTCCGAGCAGCGAGGCCCCGGGCGCCGGTGAGGCGGTGCGGGGCGTCGTCGCCGCGGCCGGCTCCTGCCCGTCGAAGAGCCCGAGGGCGACCTGGGTCAGCCGGATCCCGTCGGCGATGGCGTGGTGCAGCCGGATGACGACGGCCGACCCGCCGTCGAGCTCGGGGACGACGTGGGCGAGCCACAGCGGACGGTCGTCGGGCAATGGCACGCCGCGCTGCGCGCTCAGGAACCGCTCGAGCCCTGCCATCCCCGGCTCCGGAAGGGTCGCCGCCACGACGTGCCGGTGCAGGTCGAAGTGCGGGTCCGGCTCCCATGCCGCCCTCGCACCCAGCACCGGCGCGGGGACCGGACGGGAGCCGAACGTGGGGAACCGGTCGACCATCCGCTCCTGCATGGCCTCGCGGGCCTGCGCCAGGGTCACCGGCCTGGACGTCCAGAAGACGCAGTCGATGGTCATGAGGTTGTCGGGCCGGTCCATGTTCAGCCACAGCGTGTCCTGCACGGACATCCGACGGGTCATGACGTCACGTCAGCGCGGCGACGACCTGGTCGGCGGCGGCGTAGGGGTCGGTGCTGCCGTCGACGACCAGCGCGGCGAGCTCGTCGACGCCGTTGCCGTGGCGCAGGTCGCCCATCCGCTGGCGCAGGGCCTGCAGCGCGATCGCCTCGATCTCGTCGCCCGCGCGGCGCACCCGCCGCTCGCGCAGCACCCCGGTGGACTCCATCCACGCGAAGTGCTTGTCGATCGACTCCATGACCTCGTCGACGCCTTCGCCTTGTGCCGCAACGGTCTTGACGACCGGCGGCCGCCACAGGTTGGGCTCGGTGCGGTCGCCGAGGCTGATCATGTGGCGGATGTCGCGCACAGTGGCGTCGGCGCCGTCCCGGTCGGCCTTGTTGACGACGAACAGGTCACCGATCTCCAGGATGCCGGCCTTGGCGGCCTGGATGCCGTCACCCATGCCCGGCGCCAGCAGCACGATGGTCGTGTCGGCCAGCCCGGCGACCTCGACCTCGCTCTGGCCCACCCCGACGGTCTCGACGAGGATCACCTCGCAGCCGGCGGCGTCCAGCACCCGCAGCGCCTGCGGCGTGGTCCACGACAGGCCGCCGAGGTGGCCGCGGCTGGCCATCGACCGGATGTAGACCTCCGGGTCGAGCGCGTGGTCCTGCATGCGCACCCGGTCGCCGAGCAGGGCGCCGCCGGAGAACGGCGAGGACGGGTCGACCGCGAGCACGCCCACGCGCTGCCCGCGGGCACGGAAGGCACCCACGAGCGCGTTGGTCGAGGTCGACTTGCCCACGCCGGGGCTGCCGGTGACCCCGATGACGTGCGCCCGGCCGGTGTGCGGGGCCAGGGCGGCCATCACCTCCCGCAGCGCCGGGTGGCCGTCCTCGACGAGGGAGATCAGCCGCGCGACGGCACGCGGCGAGCCCGCCCTGGCCGACTCGACCAGGGCGGGCACGTCAACGGGGCGCGATGCCATGGGCTCGCTCTCTGTCGCGGGGGGACTCAGGCCTGCGGGACGCGGACGATCAGGGCGTCGCCCTGTCCGCCGCCACCGCACAGCGCCGCCGCGCCGACACCGCCGCCGCGGCGCTTGAGCTCGAGGGCCAGGTGCAGCGCGATCCGCGCGCCGGACATGCCGATCGGGTGGCCGAGGGCGATCGCGCCGCCGTTGACGTTGACGATCTCGGGGTCGATGCCCAGCTCCTTGGTGGAGGCCAGGCCGACCGCGGCGAACGCCTCGTTGATCTCGACCAGGTCGAGGTCGGCGGGCGTGATGCCCTCCTTCTCGCAGGCCAGCGCGATG
>DASSPC010000075.1:0-6496 GCA_035699865.1 Oryzihumus sp.
CGATGAGCGCCCAGGAGTCCGCGACCACGCGCCTGTCCCGGCTGCTGACCATGGTGCCGTGGCTGCTGCGCCGGCAGGGCGTCGACATCGAGGAGGCCGCCCGCGAGTTCGGCGTCTCCCGCGAGCAGGTCGAGGCCGACCTCATGCTGCTCTTCGTCTGCGGCACCCCCGGGCACATGCCCGACGACCTCATCGAGGCCGAGTGGGAGGGCGGCAAGGTCTACCTCGGCAACGCCGACACCATCGACCGGCCGCTGCGCCTCGGCGTGGACGAGGCCCTGGCCCTCATCGTCGGCCTGCGCGCCTTGGCCGCGGTGCCCGGCATCGGCGACCGCGACGCCGTCGACCGCGCGCTGGCCAAGCTGGAGTCGGCCACCGGGTCCGTGGCCGCGGCGGCCACGCACATCTCCGTGGCCATCGACACCGGCGCCGCAGCCGCGACGCTGGGGGAGGCCCGCCGGGCGCTGACCGGGCACCGCCGGGTGCACCTGCGCTACCTCGTGGCCGGCCGCGACGAGGCCACCGAGCGGGATGTCGACCCGATGCGCGTGGTCAACTTCGACGGCCACTGGTACCTCGAGGGCTGGTGCCACCGGGCCGAGGACGTGCGGCTGTTCCGGTTCGACCGGATCGAGGCGCTGACCGTCCTCGACGTCGACGGCACGCCCCCGGCCGACGCCCGGCCCCGGGACCTCGACTCCGGCGTGTTCACCCCGCACCCCACCGACCTGCTGGTGCGCCTGCACCTCCAGCCGGGCGCGGCGTGGGTGGCCGACTACTACCCGACCGAGTCCGCCGAGCCGGACGGCCACGGCGGCCAGGTCGTCGCCCTGCGCACCGCCGACACCGCCTGGCTGCGCCGCCTCATGTGGCGTCTGGGTGGCCAGGCGACGGTGCTCGAGCCGCCGGCCCTGGCCGACGAGGTCGCCGACGGCGCCCGCGCCGCGCTGGAGGCGTATGCCGGGTCCGCACCGGCGGCCCGGTAGGGTCGCCGCCATGTGGTGGTGGGTGCTGATCTGGGCGTTGTTGCTCGTGTGCGCGGCGGCCTGGATCGGCTCGCGCCTGTGGGACCTGTGGGGCCGCAGCAAGGACTTCGGCCGCGAGGTGATGATCGCCCAGGAACGGCTGGACCAGGTCCAGGGCCAGCTCGAGCTGCTGGGGGAGAAGATCTCCTCACCCGACCAGCTCGCCGTCTTCGGTGACCCCACCGCACTGCGCCGGGAGCGCGAGCACACCCGGGCCCGGCTGCGTCACGAGCGCTCCCACCGCCGGGCGGGACGGCGCCCTACCTGGGCCCGGCACGTAGACTGACACTGCACTGGCACCACAACGATGACTGTTGTCGCGGAAGGTTGTTGACCCATGGGTATCCGAGGTCTGTTCGAGGGCTGGCACTTCGTCCTCCTCATTGCGCTCGTCATCGTGATCTTCGGCTGGAAGCGCCTCCCGGACGCGGCGCGCAGCCTCGGCCGCTCGATGCGCATCTTCAAGTCCGAGGTGCAGGAGATGAAGAACGACGGCAAGCCGTCGCCGAGCGCCGCCAGCAGCGACACTGTGCGGGGGGAGACCGTCGACCCCACCCAGCAGGCCGCCCGTCCGGTCGCCGACCCGACGCAGCCGCCCGTGGGTGAGGCCCCCCAGGCGCACACCCCGCCGCAGCACCAGCCGCCGGCCTGACCGGCCGCACCACCTCCAGCCCACCTGCGCACCCGATGGCCCTGCTGCGCCGACGACGCAACCCCGAAGGGCGGATGTCCCTCGGCGACCACCTGCGCGAGCTGCGCCGACGCCTGGTCATCGCCGCGATCGCCGTCGCGCTCGGCAGCGTCGTCGGCTGGCTGCAGTACGACTGGCTGCTGACGACGCTGACCGAGCCCCTGCGCGTGGTCAGCCACCAGCGTGCCGGCAGCCTGGTCGGGATCAACTTCGGCGGGGTCACCTCGGCCTTCTCGATCAAGCTCAAGGTGTCGATGTTCGTCGGCGTCCTGCTGGCCAGCCCGGTCTGGCTCTACGAGCTGTGGGCGTTCATCGTCCCGGGGCTGACCCGACGCGAGAAGCGGACGGCGGTCGGCTTCATCTGCGCCGCGGTGCCGCTGTTCCTCGGCGGCTGCTACCTGGCCCACTGGGCGCTGCCCAAGGCGGTCGAGGTGCTGCTGGGCTTCACCCCGACCGGCGCGGTCAACCTCACCAACGCCTCCGACTACCTGACCTTCGTCACCCGGTTCATCCTGGCGTTCGGCCTGGCCTTCCTGCTGCCGGTGCTGCTCGTGGCGCTCAACGTCGCGCACGTGCTGCCGGCCCACGTGATGCTCAAGGGCTGGCGCCCGGCGGTCATGCTGATCTTCGTCTTCGCGGCGATGATGACCCCGACCCCGGACGCCTGGACGATGATCGCGCTGGCCATGCCCATGGTGGGGCTGTACTTCGGCGCCTACGGCGTCGCCGTGCTGCTCGACCGGCGCCGGGCCCGGCACGAGCCGGAGTGGACCCATGTCGCCGACGACGAGGCCAGCGCCCTGTAGCGTGCGCGCGTGCACAAGCGGATCGGGCTGGTCGTCAACCCCACCTCCGGCAAGGGCCGTGGTGCCCGCATCGGCGCCGAGGTCGCTGCCCGCCTGGTCGCACAGGGCCACGAGGTGGTCGACTGCTCCGACGAGACCGCCGCGGCCGCGCGAGACCGTGCGCTGGCCGCCGTCGCCTCCGGCCTGGACGTCCTGGCGGTCACCGGCGGCGACGGCATCGTCAACCTCGGGGTGAACCTCACCGCGGGCACGGACACCGCGCTGGGGATCGTGGCCGCCGGCACCGGCAACGACATCGCCCGCGGCCTCGGCCTGCCGGTGCACGACCCGGCCGCCGCGGCCGACGTGATCGGCGCCGGGTCGACCCGTCGGATCGACGCGGCCCGCGTCGGCGACGACCTCGACCCCCGGTGGTTCGCGGGGGTCCTGGGCGCCGGCTTCGACTCCCTCGTCAATGAGCGGGCCAACCGCTGGGACTGGCCCCGCGGCCGGATGCGCTACAACCTGGCGATCGCCCGCGAGCTGCCGGTGTTCAAGCCGATTCCCTACGTCATCGAGGTCGACGGGGTGCGGCAGGAGACCGAGGCGATGCTGGTCGCCGTCGGCAACGGCCCGTCATACGGCGGGGGCATGATGGTCTGCCCGGACGCGAAGTTCGACGACGGCGAGCTCGACGTGCTGGTGCTGCACAAGATCTCGATCCCCGCGTTCCTGCGCGTCTTCCCGACCGTGTTCTCCGGCGCGCACGTGCGACACCCGGCGGTGGAGATCCTGCGCGGGCGGCGGGTCCGGCTCGAGGCGCGGGGGATCATGGGCTACGCCGACGGCGAGCGCTTCGCCCCGCTGCCGCTGACCGCCGAGGCCGTCCCCGGCGCGCTGCGCGTCATGGTGCCGCGGGCCTGACGTAGCCTGAGCGGCATGTCCACCCCCGCGCAGCGGTACTCCGCCGCCAGGAAGGCCGAGGCCGACCGGGTGGCGCACCCCCAGCTCGAGGCGTTCGCCTCGCTCCACGAGTTCCCCCTCGACGACTTCCAGGTGCAGGCCTGCCGGGCGGTCGAGTCCGGCCAGGGGGTGCTGGTCGCGGCGCCCACCGGCGCGGGCAAGACGATCGTCGGCGAGTTCGCCGTGCACCTGGCGCTGGCCACCGGGCGCAAGGCCTTCTACACCACGCCGATCAAGGCGCTGTCGAACCAGAAGTACGCCGACCTCGTGCGCCGACACGGCGCGGACAAGGTCGGGCTGCTCACCGGGGACTCCTCGATCAACGGCGAGGCGCCCGTGGTGGTCATGACCACCGAGGTGCTGCGCAACATGATGTATGCGCGGTCGCACACCCTGCGCGGCCTGGGCTACGTGGTCATGGACGAGGTGCACTACCTCGCCGACCGCTTCCGCGGGGCGGTGTGGGAGGAGGTCATCATCCACCTGCCCGACGACGTGCAGGTCGTCTCGCTGTCGGCGACGGTCCGCAACGCCGAGGAGTTCGGCGCGTGGCTGGGTGAGGTGCGCGGCGACACCGCCGTCATCGTCGAGGAGCACCGGCCGGTGCCGCTGTGGCAGCACATGATGGTCGGCCCGTCGATGTACGACCTGTTCGTCGACGAGACCGCCACCCCGGGGGAGCGGGTCGAGACGACCCACGTCAACCCCGAGCTGCTCGACGCGATCCGGGCCTCGGAGCGGCGCGGCCGGCTCGACGACGACGGCGGCCCGCGCGGGCGCCGCGGCAAGGAGCGCTACCGCGGGCGCGGACCGGGTGGTGGCCACGGCGGGGCCGGCCTGGCCCGCGGCACCCGCCCCGGCGGCGGCCCGAGCCGCGCGGAGGTCATCGACCGGCTCGACCGCGAGGGCCTGCTGCCGGCGATCACGTTCATCTTCAGCCGGGTCGGCTGCAACGCCGCCGTGAGCCAGCTGCTGGCGTGGGGCACCCGGCTCATCCCCGAGTCCGAGGGCGAGAAGATCCGCCGCACCGTCGAGGAGCGGATCCAGTCCCTGGCCGACGAGGACCTGTCGGTGCTGGGCTACTGGGACTTCGTCGAGGGCCTGTCCCGCGGGTTCGCCGCCCACCACGCCGGGATGCTGCCGACCTTCCGCGAGATCGTCGAGGAGCTGTTCACCGCCGGCCGGATCCGGGCCGTGTTCGCCACCGAGACCCTGGCGCTGGGCATCAACATGCCGGCCCGCACGGTGGTGCTCGAGCGCCTGGTGAAGTTCAACGGCGAGGTGCACGCCGACATCACCCCGGCGGAGTACACCCAGCTGACCGGCCGGGCCGGCCGGCGTGGCATCGACGTCGAGGGCCACGCCGTCGTGCTGTGGAACCGGGGCCTGGACCCGCTCGCCGTCGGCGGCCTGGCCTCCACCCGCACCTACCCGCTGCGCTCGAGCTTCCGCCCGACCTACAACATGGCGGTCAACCTCGTCGCCCAGGTGGGCCGGGAGACGGCGCGGGAGATCCTGGAGACCTCCTTCGCCCAGTTCCAGGCCGACCGGGCGGTCGTCGGCCTCGCCCGCACCCTGCGACGTAACGAGGAGGCCCTCGAGGGCTACGCCGGGTCGATGACCTGCCACCTCGGCGACTTCAGCGAGTACGCCGCGATCCGCAACGAGATCCGCGACGTCGAGAAGGAGGCGGCGCGGGCGCGCTCGGCCAGCCGCCGGGCCGAGGCGGTGCTCAGCCTGGAGAAGCTGCGGGCCGGCGACGTCATCCGCATCCCCGCCGGGCGACGCTCCGGCTACGCCGTGGTGATCCAGCCCAACCGGGGCGGCAAGAACGACCCGGCCGCGCCGACCGTGCTCACCGCCGACCGCCAGGTGCGGCGCCTGAGCGCCGTCGACGTGCCGGTGCCGGTCGAGCCGGTCACGCACGTCCGGATCCCGGCCAGCTTCAACGCCAAGAACCCCAAGTCCCGTCGGGACCTCGCCGCCTCGCTGCGCACGGCCGTCCCGCACGACCCGCCGCCGACACGGCATACCGGCAAGGGTGGCGGCGCCGGCACGGAGGACGAGCAGATCGCGGACCTGCGCCGCCGGATGAAGGCGCACCCCTGCCACCAGTGCCCCGAGCGGGAGGACCACGCCCGCTGGGCGGAGCGCTGGTGGCGGCTGCGCCGCGAGACCGACGTGCTGCAGCGCAAGGTCGAGGGCCGCACCAACTCCGTGGCCCGCACGTTCGACCGGATCTGCGACCTGCTCGCCGAGATGGGCTACCTCACCGAGGGCGGCACGGCGGTCTCCCCGCAGGGGGAGACCCTGCGCCGGCTCTACACCGAGAAGGACCTGCTGGCCGCGGAGTGCCTGCGCCACGGGGTGTGGAAGCGCCTCGACGCGCCCAGCCTGGCCGCGGTCGTCTCGACGCTGGTGCACGAGCCCCGCCGCGACGAGGGCGAGCTCTCGCCGCGGATGCCGAACGAGGACGTGCACGAGGCGTTCGACGTGATGGTCCGGCTGTGGAGCGAGCTGGAGGACCGCGAGCGCCTGCACACCCTGCCGACCACCGGCGACCCCGACGCCGGCATGGCGTGGATGATGCACCGCTGGGCCAGCGGGCAGCGCCTCGAGGCCGTGCTGCGCGACAGCGACATGGCCGCCGGTGACTTCGTACGCCGGTGCAAGCAGGTCGTGGACCTGCTCGGCCAGATCGGCGACGCCGCGCCGGAGCCGACCCTGTCGGCCACCGCCCGCAAGGCCGTCGACGCCGTCATGCGCGGCGTCGTGGCCGCGGACCGGCTGGACTGAGGGAGGGCGCCGTGGCGTTGCGGGTCAGCGACATCCACCGGGTGCGCCACGGCACCTTCACCCGGCCGCGCGCCGAGACCGGCACCGAGCACCCCCGCGTCGAGGTGGTCCTGGGGTATGCCGTCCGGCACCCCGACGGGCTCATCCTCTTCGACACCGGCATCGGGGCGGCCGACGCCGAGACCGACGCGTGGTACGAGCCGTCCCGGGTGCCGCTGCCGCAGGCCCTGGCCGGT
>DASSPC010000076.1:0-2193 GCA_035699865.1 Oryzihumus sp.
GGCGCGGCTCCGCCGCGCCAACTTGGCCCAGCCACGCCCTGCGCGCTTCGCCGGTGGGACCCCGCGCTGCGGGCGGCGCTTCGCGCCGTCCTCGCCCACCCCGCCGCTACGCACTCACGGGCTGAGCCGGACCCAGGCACAACAGGAGGCGGCACACCCCGATCCAATCGGAATGCCCTGCCGCCCCTCCTCGACCACTCACCGGCTCAGGCGCTGGCGACGAAGGAGACCCGCTCGTGCACGCCTACCCGAAGCCCAGCTGCAACCAGCCGACGGGGTTGGCTACTCAACCGCGCCGACCCACCATCCGTACCCGCATCGCAGCGGGTCACCTACCCGGAGGCGAGGGTCCGGGTCGATGCGCAGACCCGCGTGACGCGCTCAAGGTCCAACCGAGCGCCGGTTCCCGCTGAGCCGACCCGTCAGCGCGGCTCCAGGAGTGCCCCGAGCGGCGCGTCGCCGGCAGTGTCGACGCGGTCCAGCGAGGCGCGGCGGGCCACCGGGTCCGTCACGGATCGGTCGATGAACGTCAGCACCTGCCAAGCAGGGACTCGCGCCACGGGCAGCTTCGCCAGCACCGCGAGTGGCGCGTTCCTGTTCCCGGCGACCGCGTCCACCACACTCGGATCTGGGTCTTGCGCCAGTTGAGTCAACACCGGCTCAGGCGCACCGAGGTTGCCCGCGGCCGCCGCGCGCACTCCGGCGTCCGGGTCTCTAGCCAGCAGTGCCAAGTCGCCCTCGTCTACGTGAGGTGACGCGGCAGCGGCGGCACGCTGCGCGGGATGTGTGCCGCACACCAACGGTGCGATGTCCTTCGGCGTTGACGCCGGATTGGCGGCGGCGTAGTACAGCTCCACTCCGACCGTGGCCAACAAGTTGTGGAGCACGTCCGTGGGCAGCGCTTGGTTTCCGGCCGCCGCGGTCCGAACAGCTATCTCCGGATCGGAGACCAAACGCGCTAGCACCGGTCCCGCCGTCGCCACATTGCGGGCCACTAGCTCACGGACACGCACGTCCTGGTGATGCGCCAGCGATGCCAACTCATTGGCGTCGCTGGAACGTTCCGCAAGGTTCTGCGCGGCGTCGTCGTGCACGGCTAAGTATGTGCACACGTCGCTACTGAGCAAGTCCCGATTTGCCCGACCCCAGCACTCGAGCCTGCCGCGTGTGATTAGAGAGGCGAATCGCGGTCAACTGGCTCTTTGGCCCCTTCAATGACTCGCTCCCGCTAGCTTCGGTTGCGTGCCCGATGTATCAGCGCCGCTGCTGGGGGACCAGTGGCCAGTCCTGGCCGGCCAGTTGCAGTCGGCACTCCGGCAGGAGGGCGAAGGCCAACTGGCGATGCAAGTGCAGAGCCTGCCGGTAGTGGCCCGCTGCGATTGCGGGGACTCCTTCTGCCAAAGCTTCTATACGGAAACGCCACCGGACGGCCGCTACCCAGACCGGTTGCGAAACGTCTGGTGCCAGGAACCGGGATGGCCGGGCTATCTGATCCTCGATGTGGTCGAGGAGCGCATCCACTTCGTCGAGGTGCTCTATCGCGGACCTCTGGACTAGTCGCCTACCGAGACCTCTGGCGGGTCCATGCCCTGGCCGCGATCAGCCTGGTGGCGTGCGCGGGGTTGTGCCTCGACGCATTCAGGACTTCACACCCGTGGGCTGGGCTCGGATGGCTGAGCGGAGCGTTGGCCGCCGCCGGTGTCCTCAGAGCCCCCGTGGTCATCAAGCGTGCGGCCGAAAAGCGAAACCCCCCGCCGGGACGGCACAGCTCGGGCAAGACTCACTGGTAGCGCCGCCGTCGCCGGGGCATGTCGACGCGGTAGCGCGTCGCACGCGGCCCACTCGAACCAGCTCGGACCGAGGAGGATCCACCCACGCGCCCAGCAGGGCTAGGGTCCCTCGGGTGAGCTATGGATGGCGGCGGATAGGCAACTTCGTCATCGAGCTCTGCGACGAGTGCGGATTCGATTCGCGACGCATCGACAACGAACTGCACGCGGCGCGGAGGGTTTTCGAGCTACTCGAGACGCTAGCTCGCGAAAGCCACCACGCGCGGAAACCGGACGACAACACATGGTCGGCAGACCAATACCTGACTCACTGCCTGGACATGGTGAGCGAGACGATCGGCGTCATCCGCGACCGAGACCCGCAGGGTGGTCCGGACTTCTGCGATCTCGGAGAAGCCGCGGC
>DASSPC010000077.1:0-3124 GCA_035699865.1 Oryzihumus sp.
CCGCCGCGCCCACGCCTGCGACAGCGTCTCCGCGTACGGAGGCGTGATCGCGGCGAACGGCACCGTCACGGTCGAGATGGCGCGGCAGGTGGCCGACGTGTTCACCGAGGTCGTCGTGGCGCCGGACTTCGAGCCGGAGGCCCTCGAGATCCTGACCGCGAAGAAGAACATCCGGCTGCTCAGGGCCGCGGCGCCCTCGCGTGGCGGGGTCGAGCTGCGCCCGATCTCCGGCGGCCTGCTGCTGCAGTCCCGTGACGCGATCGACGCCGAGGTCGAGGACGGTGGCGACGCCGCCTCGCGCTGGCGCCTCGTGGCCGGGGAGGCCGCCGATGAGGCGACCCTGGCCGACCTGGAGTTCGCGTGGCGGGCGATCCGCGCGGTGAAGTCCAACGCGATCCTGCTCGCGGACGGCGGGGCCACCGTCGGCGTCGGCATGGGCCAGGTCAACCGGGTCGACTCCTCGCGGCTGGCCGTGAGCCGGGCCGGGGACCGAGCCCGCGGGTCGGTCGGCGCCTCGGACGCGTTCTTCCCCTTCGCCGACGGCCTGCAGGTGCTGCTCGACGCCGGCGTCCGCGCGGTGGTGGCCCCCGGCGGCTCGAAGCGCGACGCGGAGGTCATCGAGGCGGCGCAGGCCGCCGGGGTGACGATGTACTTCACCGGCACCCGCCACTTCGCGCACTGAGCGCCCTGACCGACCGTCTCACCGCCACCCGGAAGGACCACCGATGACCGCGATCGTCATGGACGGCAAGGCCACCCTGGCCACGATCAAGGGCGAGCTGAAGACCCGCATCGCCGCGCTGCGCGAGCAAGGCGTCGTGCCCGGGCTCGGCACCGTGCTGGTCGGGGATGACCCGGCCAGCCGCTGGTACGTCGGCGCCAAGCACAAGGACTGCGCCGAGGTCGGCATCGCCAGCCTCCAGCGTGAGCTGCCGGCCGGGTCCACCCAGGCGCAGGTCGAGGCCGTCGTCGACGAGCTCAACGCCGACCCGGCCTGCACCGGGTTCCTCGTCCAGCAGCCGACCGGGCTGGACGAGTTCGCCATCCTGTCCCGGGTCGACCCGGTCAAGGACGTGGACGGCCTGCACCCGATGAACCTCGGCTGGCTGGTCCTGGGCCGTCCGGCTCCGCTGCCGGCCACGCCCAGCGGGGTCATCGAGCTGCTGCGCCGCTACGACGTGCCGATCGCCGGCGCCGAGGTGTGCGTCATCGGCCGCGGGCTCACCGTCGGCCGACCGCTGGGTCTGATGCTCACCCGCCGCAGCGAGAACGCCACGGTGACCCTGTGCCACACCGGCACCCGCGACCTGGCCGCCCACGTGCGCCGGGCCGACATCGTCGTCGCCGCGGCCGGCGTGCCCGGCATGGTCATGGCCGACATGGTCAAGCCCGGCGCCGCCGTGCTCGACGTCGGCGTCACCCGGGTCCCCGGCCCCGACGGCAAGCCGAAGGTGGCCGGCGACGTCGACCCGGGCGTGGCCGAGGTCGCCGGCTGGCTCACCCCCAACCCGGGTGGGGTCGGCCCGATGACCCGCGCGTGCCTGCTCACGAACGTGGTGGAGGCCGCGGAGCGGCAGGCCGCCGCCGGATGAAGCGCCTGACCTGGGTCCCGCCACGCCTGGGCGTGTGGTGGGTCGTCGCCGTCGGGCTGGTCGGCGGCGTGGCCGTGATGTTCTTCTGGTCCGTGCGCACCGGCGGCTTCGTCTTCGCCGCCAGCCTGCTGCTCGCGGGCGTCCTTCGCCTCGTGCTGCCCGCTGGCCGGGCCGGGGGGCTGGTGGTCCGCTCGCGCCTGGTCGACGCCGGGACCCTGCTCGGGCTGGGCGTCTTCGTCACGGCCATCGTGGCCACGCTCGACCTCAGCCCCCGCTGAGGACCACGCGGGCGGGGTGAGGGCGACCCGTCCTAACTGACGAGGCCGCGTCACCACAGCGGCGGAACCGGTGACGCCGCAGGGGGACAAGCGTGAGGTGTCCGACCTGTCCGGCCCTCGCTGCGCGGAAGAAGGTCCCCTCATGGCAGCAGCGTCCCAGCACCGGTAGCCACACCGTGCTGGTGGAGGAACCGGCCCGGGAGCACCGGGCCGGCGCGCGGATGAGCGCCCTGTCCGGCCTCGTGTTCGCGGTCCTGCTCGTCGTCGCCCTGGTGCTGTTCCGCCAGGGCCCGGGGCTCGGCGTGCCGGACAGCACCTATGCCCACTTCTACGCCGAGGGCCACGGCAGCGTGCTCGTGACCGCCGGCCTGTACATCGTGCCCTTCGCCGGGATCGCCTTCCTCTGGCACGTCAGTGCCACCCGCACCCTCATCGACGAGCTGCCCGGCCCGCGCTCGGAGGTGCCGCGCTGGCTGCAGGTGACCTCCGGCGTGGTCTTCGTCTGCATGATGTTCGCCGGCACCGCCGCCGTCGGCGCGGTGGCGCTGCTGACGGTCTTCTCCTCCACCCCGCTGCCGCCGCCGGACGTCGCCCGCGCCCTGAGCAGCGCGGGATACGGCCTGGTCTTCGTCTTCGGCGTGCGCGCCGCGGGGATGTACATGATTGCGACCACCCGGCTGGCCCGGACGCGCGAGCTGCTCCCTCGCTGGCTGGCCGTGGTGAGCTACCTCGCCGCGACCTTCCTGCTGGTCAGCACGACGTTCCACCCCGCGATCCTGCTCGTCTTCCCCGGCTGGGTGGTGCTCCTGAGCCTCGTGCTGCTGCTCGAGGCCGGCCGCCGCCGCCCGACACCGCCCGGCCACCGGCTCCCTGCCCACACCGTCCCCACACCGCCTGCCCCGGAGGTCCACCATGACCACGACGATCGAGCTTGACCAGATCCCCGGCCCGCACGGGCTGCCGCTGGTCGGCAACGCCTTCGACATCGACGCCCACAACCCGATCGAGGGCTTCATTGCCATGGCGGGGGAGTACGGCCCGATCTTCAAGGTGACGGTCCCCGGCAGCACCCGGCTGATGGTGTCCGGCCCCGAGCTGGTCGAGGAGATCTGTGACGACAGCCGCTTCGACAAGATCGTCGGCGGGGGACTGGCCAACCTGCGCAACGGCGTCGTCGGCGCGGGGCTGTTCACCGCCGACACCGACGACCCGCTGTGGCACCGCGCCCACAACATCCTCATGGCGCCGTTCAGC
>DASSPC010000078.1:0-6405 GCA_035699865.1 Oryzihumus sp.
ATCGCCGCCGGCGGGCCTGCGGCCGACATCACCCGCGAGCAGGTCGTGCTCGCCACCTCGCGCACCCTCGCGAGCGCCGGGCGCACGGTGATGTTCTCCGGGCTGACCGTGGCCATCTCGCTGAGCAGCCTGCTGGTGTTCCCGGCCCAGCTGATGAAGGCGATCGGCGCCGCCGGTGTCTCCGTGGTCGTCGTGGCACTGCTGGTCGCGCTGACCCTGGTGCCGGCCCTGTGCGCGCTGGCCGGTCGCCGGCTGCTGCGCCGCGGCACCGAGCAGGCGTCGGACACCGGCGTCTTCAGCGCCCTCGCCCTCCGGGTGCAGCGGCGCCCGGTGGGCGTCATCGTCGTGGTGGTCGCGGCGATGCTGGTCGCGGCCGCCCCGGCGTTGGGCCTGAAGCTGACGTCCTCCGGCACCCGCCTGCTTCCTGCCGGCACCGACCAGCGCGTGTTCTTCGAGACCCTGACGCGGGACTACCCGGCCACCAGCGCGCCGGACGTCACCGTCGTGGCACGGGCACCCCTGGCGGAGGTCAGCCGCTGGGCCGGGGAGACCGCAGCCCGCGTGCCCGGCGTGCGCTCGGTCGACGCCCCGAAGCAGGCCACGCCGGAGCTGGTCTCGGTCGGCCTGCGCACCACCGACGGGCCGCTCGGCGACACCACCAGAGGGGTGGTGACCTCGCTGCGGGCGGACCGGCCCGCATTCCCCACCTGGGTCACCGGGCAGGCCGCCCAGCTCGCCGACTTCAGCGCGTCGATGCGCGCGCGGGCGCCGCTGGCCATGGCCCTCATCGTGGTCGCGACGTTCGTGCTGCTGTTCCTCATGACCGGGTCGGTGGTGGTGCCGCTGAAGGCGCTGGTGCTCAACGTGCTGTCCCTCGGCGCCAGCCTCGGCATCACCGTGTGGATCTTCCAGGAGGGCCACCTCGCGGGGCTCATCGGGTTCCAGTCGGTGGGTGGCATCGAGTCCACGATCCCGTTGCTGGTGCTGGCATTCGGCTTCGGCCTGTCGATGGACTACGAGGTGTTCCTGCTCTCCCGCATCACCGAGCTCGTCCGGCGCGGCTACGACAGCGACGAGGCCGTCGTGCTCGGGCTGCAGCGCTCCGGGCGGATCATCACCTCCGCGGCCGTGCTGATCATCATCGTCTTCTGCGGCTTCGCCGCCGGCAAGCTCCTGGTCATCAAGGAGACCGGCGTGGCCCTCGCGGTGGCCGTGGCGATCGACGCCACCCTGGTGCGGATGCTGCTGGTCCCCGCCACGATGACCGTCCTCGGCCGGCGCAACTGGTGGGCGCCGGGGCCGATGCGGCGCTGGCACGCGCGGCACGGCATCTCCGAGGAGGTCGAGGGTGCCCGCTGACACCGTGCAGCGGCTCACGTCGTGGCAGGAGCTGCTCGAGGCGTCCGGTCGGGACCCGTTGGTCCGGTATGACGCGGGGCCGGCCACTGTGGGTGCCTGGACGGCGCGAGGCGCGGTCGCCTACCTCCGGCGCACACCCTCGCGCCGGGCCGTGCTGGTCCTGCTGGGCGAGGACGTCGGCATCGACGTGCTGCTGGCCGGCGTCGCCGGGAACCCCGCCATGAGGCCCGCCCGCGAGGTGGCCGCCGTTTCGGTGCCACACCACCTGGAGCCGGTGCTGCACCAGCACTTCCGGGTGGGGCCGGGTGCGGACTGGGAGTGGCTGTGGACCACATCGGCGCCTCCGCCCCAGGCCGCCGAGTCCGGCCTCCTGACCCTGGACGACAGCGCGGACGCCGGCGACCTCACCGCGCTGCTCGCCCTCGCGAACCCCCGGGCGAGCGCCCGTCCCGGCGAGCCCGGCAGCGAGTGGTGGCTCGGCGCGCGAGACGGCTCCGGCGCGCTCGTGGCGTGCGGGGCGATGCAGCGCACCGACGGGGGCAGCCCCCACCTGGCGAGCATCGCGGTGCGCCCGGACCGGCGTGGGGAAGGTCTCGGCGCGGCGGTCAGCGCTGCGTTGACCCGCCGCGGAGTGACGACCGACGGGGTGTGCACGTTGGGGATGTACTCGGACAACGCCGTCGCCCGGTCGCTCTACCTGCGCCTCGGCTACCGGATCGGGCACGCCTGGGCGACCCGCGTCATCCAGCCCCTGCGCTGACCACCCGCCGGGTCCCCTGAACAGCAGGGAGCCCCCGCGCCGGTGCGGTGCGGGGGCTCCCGGGACGAGTCGGCTGCGTCAGTGCACGTCGAGCGCAGCCGTCGCGGTGGAGCGGTCCGGTGCCTTCACCATGACGGTGTGGTCACCGAGTGTGGTGTCCGCGGGGACGGTCACCTTGACCAGGGCGTTGCCGCTGGCATCGGTGGTCACCGAGCCGAGCGCCACCGTGCCGTCGAGCGAGATCCGCTGCAGCGTCAGCGGATCGAAACCGCGCAGGTGCATCAGCACCTGCTTGCCCGGCTTGACCCGCGGCGGGGACAGCTGCACCGTCCCGGAGCTGACCGGGTCGACGTGGGCGACCGGGCGGACCCGGACGACCTGCGGGTCGTGGTCGGAGGCCTGGTCGGCGAACTCGGAGTTGACGTGGATGACGTCGTACTCCACCGCACTCGGCGCCGACAGCACCATCGAGGTGAAGATGTGGTCGAGCACCTGCGAGACGCCGTTGTAGTTGTAGGTGTAGCGCTCGTTGGCGGGCAGGGTGTTGATCAGGTCGGTGAGCGTGGCGCCGTTGTCGGTGAGCGTCGTGACCGCCGGGGAGAACTGGTAGTCGTTGAAGTCACCGGCCAGGACGATGTTGGCCTTCGGGTCGACGGCCAGCACCTGCTTGACGAACGCGTTGACCGCGGTGGCCTGCGCGGTGCGCTGCTGCTCGGAGCTGCGCGTCGGCGGCTGGTAGCGACCGTCGGCGTTCTGGTCGCCGCCCTTGGAGTTGAAGTGGTTGGCGACCACGATGACCTTCTTGCCCTGGAAGACGAACTCTCCGGCCAGGGGCTTGCGGCTGTCCTCCCACGCCGTGTTCGACGGGTCGACCCGGCCGGGCGAGACGGTCAGCGCCGCGGTGCCGTCGCTGTCCTCCTGCACGCCGACCGCCGTGGTCGAGTCGCCGCCGGGCCGCTGCACGAAGGTGACGCGGCCGGGGTTGTACAGGAAGGCCACGCGGATGTTGCCGCCCGGCTGGCCACCGTCCTGGTCGTTGACCGGGTCGATCTCGGCCCACTGGTATGCCGGGCCACCGGCCGCGCTGATCGCCGCTGTGAGCTTGGTGAGGGTCTGGTCGGCGGCGACGGTGCCGTCGTCGGTCGCACCGCTGTTGTCCTGGATCTCCTCCAGGCTCACCACGTCGGGCGAGGCGAGGTTGGTGACCACGCCCGCGCCGAGGCGCTGGTACTTCGCGTCGGAGTCGCCCGGCGCGAGGTTCTCCACGTTGTAGGTCGCGACCGCGAGCTGGTCGGCGGCCTGCGGGGTGGCCAGGTTGCCGGTGAGGTGGTTGTCCTGCCAGGCGCCGGTGGCCGTCGCGGCGATCGCGTAGCCGCCGAAGGTGGACCAGTCCACCGGGCCGGTGGTGGCGCCGGTGAGCACGTCGCCGACGTTGGCCGCCGGGACGACACCGTTGACCGGGGACACCAGGACCCGACCGGAGGGCAGGTTGTAGCTGTCCACGTAGGTGCCACCGCGGTACGTCGCGTTCTGCGCCGGCTTGGTGGTCACGTAGACCTCGCCGTACTGCGGCTTGCCGGGGCCGACGACGCGGGCGTCGTCCACCTCGACCCGCATGCCCTCGTGGGCCTCCCAGAACTCCATCGCGGAATGGGCCGGGTCGACCGGGCTGATCGCCTCGACGTTGCCGCCGGCGACCTGCGGGGCGTCGGTGTCGGGCACCGTCGACGGGGTCAGCTGCAGCGGGGCCGGCAGTCCGTTGCCCTTGCTGACCACGGTGACGGTCGTCGGGGTGATCTCGGTGGTGGACAGGCTCGAGGTGCTCGAGACGGTCTCACCGGAGGACAGCGGGTAGTAGTCGGTGACCGAGCCGGTCACGAGGACCGCGTCCCCGACCGAGACGCCGCCCCTGGAGCTGAAGACGAAGACACCGGAGGAAGCCGACGGACGGGCCGCGTCGGGCTGGGCCTCCTGGATCCAGTAGCCGGCGCTCTTGCCGGTGCGCACCGCGGTGACGATGCCGGCGACCTTGGTGACGGTCTGGCCCTTGAGCGGGGAGATGAACCCGTCGCCCTGGACGTCCTGGATCGTCGTCGTGCCCGGGATGCACTCCTGCGGGGTCGGGACGGCGGTGCAGTCCGGGCCGGTCGGCGCCGAGCCGTTGACCGCCTTGGGCGTGGGTGCAGCGACGGTGAAGTCGGCACCGTTGTTGCCGGTGTTGACGACCGGGCCGTTCTTGCGCTGGGCCGAGGTCGAGTTGCTTGTGGCCGCGGTGGGGGTGCCGCCGGCGGCGTCGTTGGCACCGCCGAAGCCGACGAAGTCCACCACCCCCGCGGCCGTGGAGCAGGTCGCGCCGCAGGACAGCGTTGCCGTGCTGTTGACCAGGGCGACCTTTCCCGCGGTGCCCGACATGTTGAACGTGCCCGTGACGTCCGGGGTGGGCAGCGCGGCGCCGGTGGTGCCGCCCGCCTCGCCGACGAGGTAGCGCGCGCCGGCGGCGATCGAGCCGGTCAGGGCCGTCTTGCCCGACCACGTGGTGCCGGTGGCCGAGGAGTACTGCACCGACCAGCCGGTGAGGTCCACCGGCGCGGAGCCGGTGTTGACCAGCTCGATGAAGTCATTGGTGTACGGCGCGCCGGAGTTGCCGCCCCCGCCATAGACCTCGTTGATGATGACGCTGGAGCCGGGGTCGACCGCGTGGGCGGCCGGCGCCAGGCTCAGGCCGGCGACGAGGACGGTGCCTGTGGCCGCCACCGCCCCGGTCACTGTGCGCAGGAAGGGCATGGTGCTCCTGGGGTGTCGCAGAAGGTGGCCCGCGCCCGGGGGTGGTCGCGAGCGAGCACAACCTAGGGGTCCGCTGTGTGCCTTGTGTGCGCTTTTGCCGACAAATGGGAGGAATTTGGCCGCGATCTCCCCGGGGTTCACCGCCCCGCTCAGGCTGCCTGCGAGCCGCCATCCCGCACACGGGTCGGCCGCCTGACCGTCCCGGCCGTCCGGCATACCGTCGGCTCCCCCAGCCACCCGGCATACACCGCAGCGGCCCCCGCCCCGGTGAGGGGCGAGGGCCGCTGGTGGCGCTGTGGCGCCGGGGTCAAGCCTCGGGCTGCTCGCGCGGCTCGGGCGTGGCGTCGACGCCGGCCTCCTTGCGCTGCGCGTCGGTGATCGGCGCGGGCGCGTCGGTCAGCGGGTCGACGCCGCCACCGGACTTGGGGAACGCGATGACCTCGCGGATCGAGTCGGCACCGGCGAGCAGGGCGACGATGCGGTCCCAGCCGAACGCGATGCCACCATGCGGCGGGGCGCCGAAGGCGAAGGCGTCGAGCAGGAAGCCGAACTTCTCCTGCGCCTCCTCCGGCGACAGGCCCATGACCTGGAAGACGCGCTCCTGGATGTCGCGGCGGTGGATACGGATCGAGCCGCCGCCGATCTCGTGGCCGTTGCAGACGATGTCGTAGGCGTAGGCCAGCGCCGGGCCGGGGTCGGTGTCGAAGGTGTCGAGGTACTCCGCCTTGGGCGAGGTGAACGCGTGGTGCACCGCGGTCCAGGCGCCGGAGCCGACGGCGACGTCGCCGCTGGCGGTGGCGTCCTCGGCCGGCTCGAACAGCGGGGCGTCGACGACCCACAGGAAGGACCACGCCGACTCGTCGATCAGGCCGCAGCGACGGCCGATCTCAAGGCGGGCGGCGCCGAGCAGGGCGCGGGAGTGCTTCGGGGCTCCGGCGGCGAAGAAGATGCAGTCGCCCTTGTCGGCGCCGACGAAGTCGGCCAGGCCGGCGCGCTCGGCGTCGGTGAGGTTCTTGGCGACCGGGCCGCCGAGCTCGCCGTCGTCGCCGACGAGGACGTAGGCCAGGCCCTTGGCCCCGCGCTGCTTGGCCCACTCCTGCCAGGCGTCGAGCTGCTTGCGCGGCTGAGAGGCGCCGCCGGGCATGACGACCGCGCCGACGTAGGGCGCCTGGAAGACGCGGAAGGTGGTGTCCTTGAAGAACTCCGTGCACTCCACGAGCTCGTTGCCGAAGCGCATGTCGGGCTTGTCGGAGCCGAAGCGGGCCATCGCCTCGTGGTAGGTCATCCGCGGGATCGGCGTGGTGATGTCGTGGCCGACGAGCGCCCACAGCGACTTCAGGACGGCCTCGCCGAGCTCGATGACGTCGTCCTGCTCGACGAAGCTCATCTCGATGTCGAGCTGGGTGAACTCCGGCTGGCGGTCGGCGCGGAAGTCCTCGTCGCGGTAGCAGCGCGCGATCTGGTAGTAGCGCTCCATGCCGGCGACCATGAGCAGCTGCTTG
>DASSPC010000079.1:0-3969 GCA_035699865.1 Oryzihumus sp.
AGACGACATGACCACCGTTGCCGAGCTGCTGGTCCAGGCCCTCGCCGACCACGGCGTGAAGACCATCTGGGGCGTGGTCGGGGACGCCCTCAACCCCGTCACCGACGCGATCCGCCGCGAGGAGCGGCTGGAGTGGGTCGGCGTGCGCCACGAGGAGGTCGGCGCGTTCGCGGCGGCGGCCCAGGCCCAGCTCACCGGCCGGCTCGGGGTGTGCATGGGCACCGTCGGCCCGGGCTCGATCCACCTGCTCAACGGCCTGTATGACGCGAAGAAGTCCCACGCGCCGGTCCTGGCGATCTGTGGCCAGGTGCCGCTGGCGGAGCTGGGCAGCGACTTCTTCCAGGAGGTCGACAACGACGCGCTGTTCAGCGACGTGGCCGAGTTCAGCCGCACCGTCACCAGCGTCGAGCAGATCCCCGCCATGGTGGAGCAGGCGGTCAACGCGGCGCTGACCCGGCAGGGCGTGGCGGTGCTGACCCTGCCCGGTGACGTCGGTGGCCTGGACCTGCCCAGGCACACGCCGGTGCCGCGGTTCGTCGACGAGCACCCCGAGACCGTGCCGGCGCCGCTGGCCCTCGACCGCGCGGTCGAGCTGCTCGACGGAGCCGGCGCCGTGACCATGCTCGTCGGCCAGGGGGCCCGAGGCGCCCGCGAGGAGGTGCTGGCCCTCGCGGAGCGGCTGGGCGCGCCGATGGTGCTGACGCTCAAGGCCAAGGAGGGCCTGGAGCACGAGAACCCTTACGAGGTGGGCCAGTCCGGGCTCATCGGCAACCCGGCCGCCCAGCAGGCCCTCGACGGTGGCGACGTCCTGCTCATGGTCGGCACCGACTTCCCGTACCGCGAGTTCTACCCGCAGGGCAAGACCGTCATCCAGCTCGAGGTGCGCCCCGAGCACATCGGCCGCCGGATCCCGGTCGACCTGCCGCTCGTCGGGCACGCCGCGCCGACGTTGCGGGCGCTGACCCAGCGGGTCGCGGCCAAGCCGGACCGCAGCCACCTCGACGCCGCCCGCAAGACCTTCACCGAGTGGCAGGAGCGGCAGGCGCGGCTGGCCGACCCGGCATACGACCGCTCGCCCAAGGGGCTGCTGCGGCGCAAGCTGGACAACCCCGAGGAGCGCATTCGGCCGGAGGTGCTGGCCGCGGCGATCGACCGGCACGCCGCCGACGACGCGATCTTCACCTCCGACACGGGCATGGCGACGGTGTGGCTGAGCCGCTTCGTGCGGATGAGCGGGTCGCGCCGGCTGCTTGGCTCCTTCAACCTCGGCTCGATGGCCAACGCCATGCCCCAGGCGCTCGGCGCCGCGGCCCTGGACCGGGACCGGCAGGTCGTGGCGTTCTGTGGCGACGGCGGGCTGTCGATGCTCATGGGCGACCTCATCACCGCGGTGTCGCACCGGCTGCCGGTGAAGCTGGTCGTCTTCGACAACGGCCGGCTGGGCATGGTCAAGCTCGAGCAGGAGCAGGGCGGCCTGCCGGAGTTCGGCACCGTCCTGGACAACCCCGACTTCGCCGCGGTCGCCCGGGCCGTGGGGCTGACCGGGGTGCGGGTCACCGAGGCCGACCAGGTCGACGAAGCCGTCCGGGTCGCCCTCGCCACGCCCGGTCCGGTCCTGCTGGACGTGCTGACCAACCCCGAGGAGATCGCGGTGCCGCCCAAGCCCAAGCTCAGCCAGGGCTGGGGCTTCGCCGTCGCCAAGCTCAAGGAGACCCTGGTCAGCGCCGGCGACGAGTGAGGCTCAGTCGCCGGACAGCAGGTTGATCGGCCCCGT
The DNA here is from genome assembly GCA_035699865.1 of Oryzihumus sp. Classification (GTDB taxonomy): domain Bacteria; phylum Actinomycetota; class Actinomycetes; order Actinomycetales; family Dermatophilaceae; genus Oryzihumus. The sequence goes on from DASSPC010000079.1 coordinate 1,775, forward strand.
GTCGTCCCCCGGATCGGGGTACCGGCGCGGGGCCGGGGAGTGCACGGGGATCCCGCGCGAGTAGTCGTCGCCGGGCCGGGCGGCAGCACGGTGGATCGGCCGGTGCAGCGGCACGTCGGGGTCGGGCACCTCGACCGGCTCGATGACCTCCTCGCCCCGCTGCTCCTCGACCCCGAACAGCTCGGCGCAGATCGCCCTGTAGGTGCGGTTCGGGTGGGGCACGTAGCTCACCCGGCGCAGCGCCTGGTCCTGGCCCGCGCTCTCCATGAGGAACTGGCCGTAGCCCATGACCCGCCCCACCAGCGAGCGGCTGTAGGACATGTCGGTGACCTTGGCCAGCGGCATCATCGCCACCTTGTTGGTGAACAGCCCGTAGGTCAGCAGCAGCCGCTTGTCGGTGGCGATGAACCAGTCGTGGCGCCAGTTCGCCAGCCGCCACAGGGCCCGGCCGAGCACGGCGAACCACGCCCACCAGATGAGGTCGGCGAACAGCCCTGCACCGCGCGGCAGCTCGGTGTCGAGCCAGGTCACCACCACCAGGGCGGCCAGCACCGAGGCCACCGGCTCGGCCACCTTGGCCCAGTGCTGGTGCATCGCCACCACGATGCGCTCGCCGTCGAGCAGGTAGCGCTCCAGCCCGCGGCCGCCCGGTCGTGGCGCCATGGGCTACTTGTTGCCGAGCAGGGCGTCGAAGAAGTGGCCGAGGTTGACGAAGCCCTGCATGAGCAGCTCCCACACCTGGTGGACGATGTCGGCGGCCTGCGTCGGGGCGGTGATGATCGCGTAGACCGCGAACGCGCCGAGGACCCAAACCAGGACCTTCTTCGCGCGCACCATGGGGGACTCCTTGTTCGGCGGCAGTCGGGTAAAGCGCACCTATCGTGCCAAATCGGACGAACTGGCGCTCACTGACGCGCCGTCGGGTCGCTCTCCGTATGCCGTGACGTGCGTCGCCTCGAGCGTCGCCCGTCAGTGCCCGGCGGGCGCCGGGACGGCCGCCTGGGCCTCGGTGGGCAGCGGCTGGCCGGGGCAGGTGGCCAGGATCCGGGCCATGGCGTCGTGCTCGGCGGCGGTCACCCACAGCCCGTAGCGGGCCTTGACCGCCACCTGCCGGGCGACGTAGCTGCAGCGGAACGCCTTGCGCGGCGGCAGCCACGTGGCCGCGTCACCGTCGCCCTTGGCGCTGTTGAGGGTGCCCTGGACCGCCATGAGGTTCAGCGGGTCGTTGCCCAGCTCGGCCCGCTTCGTCGCGCTCCACAGGCCGGCGCCGGTCTGCCAGGCGTTGGACAGGGCCACCACGTGGTCGATCTGGACCAGCGTGCTGGTCCCGTTGCCGCGCCGGAAGGCGATGGTCGCCCCGCCGTAGGGGTCGTGCAGCGTGCCGGTGAGCACGATGCAGCCACGGGTGCCGGGCTTGAGCGTCTCGCCGGTGAGGTCCCGGCGCAGGATGTCGTTGCGGGTGTCGCAGCCGTTGTGCCCGCCGGGGACGTCGACCGCGTCGCTCCACGCCTGGCCGAACTGCCCGCGGGTGTAGCCGGTCTTGGGCGCCCGGCCTTTGACCTTCAACGTCCGCAGGGCCGCGGCCGCGCTGCCCGAGCCGACGCGTGGGGCGCCGGCGCCGGACCCCGCCGTGGAGGTGGCCGCCGGCGTCGGGGTGCCCGGGTCCGGGAGGGCACGGGCGTCAGGGACGCACCCGGCCAAACTGAGCGCGATACCGGTGGTGGCGAGCAGGGAGGTGGGCAGGCGGAAGCGGCGCGAGCGCAACGGGATCGGACCTTCGGGGGGAGGGGGTGGGCCGGGCTCAGACGACGCCGTAGAGGCGGTCGCCGGCGTCGCCGAGGCCGGGGACGATGTAGCCGTGCTCGTTGAGCCGCTCGTCCATGGCCCCGGTGACGATGGTGACCGGCACCTTGAGGTCCCGGATCTGCTCCTCGAGCCGTGCCGTGCCCTCCGGGGCGGCCAGCAGGGTGATCGCCGTGATGTCGTCGGCGCCGAGGTCGACGAGGTAGCGGATCGCCGCGGCGAGGGTGCCGCCCGTGGCCAGCATCGGGTCCAGGACGTAGCACTGGCGGCCGGACAGGTCGTCGGGCAGGCGGTTGGCGTAGGTCGTCGCCTCGAGCGTCTCCTCGTTGCGGACCATGCCGAGGAAGCCCACCTCGGCGGTCGGCAGCAGGCGCACCATGCCGTCGAGCATG
>DASSPC010000080.1:0-19244 GCA_035699865.1 Oryzihumus sp.
GCCTGCTCGTCGGCATCGCCGTCATCGTCGCCGGCCTGACCTTCTTCCCCGCCCTCGCCCTCGGACCGATTGCTGAGGCCCTCGCATGAACCGCCACACCCTGGTGGCCACCATCCCGCAGGCGTTCGTCAAGCTCGACCCGCGCCACCTGTTCCGCAGCCCCGTCATCTTCGTGGTCTGGGTCGGCTCGCTGTGCACCACCGTCCTGTCGGTGCTGCACCCCTCGGCGTTCGCGATCTGGATCACCGCGTGGCTGTGGGTCACGGTCCTGTTCGCCAACTACGCCGAGGCCGTGGCCGAGGGCCGCGGCAAGGCCCAGGCCGCCACGCTGCGCAAGGCGCGCAAGGAGACGGTGGCGCGACGGCTGCTCGCCGACGGAACCACCGAGACCGTGGCCGGCTCCGCGCTGCACATCGGCGACCGCGTCGTCGTGGAGGCCGGCGAGGTCATCCCCGGCGACGGCGACGTCGTCGAGGGCGTCGCGACAGTGGACGAGTCCGCCATCACCGGCGAGTCCGCCCCGGTGATCCGCGAGTCCGGCGGTGACCGCTGCGCGGTGACCGGTGGCACGACGGTGCTCTCGGACCGGATCGTGGTGCAGGTCGCCACCAAGCCGGGTGAGACCTTCCTGGACCGGATGATCTCCCTCGTCGAGGGCGCCTCACGGCAGAAGACCCCCAACGAGATCGCGCTCAACATCCTGCTTGTCGTGCTGACCATCATCTTCCTGGTCACCGTGATGGCGATCCAGCCGCTGGCCGCCTACTCCGGCCGGGAGCAGTCGATCATCGTCCTGGTGGCCCTGCTGGTCTGCCTCATCCCGACCACGATCGGCGCGCTGCTGTCAGCCATCGGCATCGCTGGCATGGACCGCCTCGTCCAGCACAACGTGCTGGCCATGTCCGGCCGCGCGGTCGAGGCTGCCGGGGACGTGTCCACGCTGCTGCTCGACAAGACCGGCACGATCACGCTCGGCAACCGGCACGCGACCGAGATCGTCACGGTCGGCGAGGCGACGAACACCGGGCTGGCCCACGCGGCATACCTGGCCAGCCTGGCCGACGGGACCCCGGAGGGGCGCTCCATCGTCGACCTGACCCGCACGCACCTGACCGGGCAGGAGGCCGTCTCCGCCGAGCAGCTGGCCGCCGAGGGGGCGCAGTTCATCGACTTCAGCGCGGCCACCCGCATGAGCGGGGTTGACCTGCCTTCGAGCGTGCAGATCCGCAAGGGTGCCACCACCTCGGTCTCGCAGTGGGTGCTGGAGAGCGGCGCCCGCGTGCCGGCGGAGCTGCAGGCCGTCGTCGACCGCATCAGCCAGAACGGCGGCACCCCGCTGGTCGTGGCCCGCCGGGACACGGACGGGCCGGCCTGCGTGCTCGGCGTCGTCCACCTCAAGGACGTCGTGAAGCAGGGCATGCGCAAGCGGTTCCGGGAGCTGCGCGCCATGGGCATCCGCACCGTGATGATCACCGGCGACAACCCGCTCACGGCCGCGGCCATCGCCAAGGAGGCCGGCGTCGACGACTTCCTGGCCGAGGCGACGCCCGAGGACAAGATGGCGCTGATCCGGAAGGAACAGGAGGGCGGTCGCCTGGTGGCGATGATGGGCGACGGCACCAACGACGCTCCGGCCCTGGCCCAGGCCGACGTCGGCGTCGCCATGAACACCGGCACGTCGGCCGCCAAGGAGGCCGGCAACATGGTCGACCTCGACTCCGACCCCACCAAGCTCATCGAGGTGGTGGCGATCGGCAAGCAGCTGCTCATCACCCGTGGTGCGCTGACGACGTTCTCCATCGCCAACGACGTCGCCAAGTACTTCGCGATCATCCCGGCGATGTTCCTGGCCGTCTTCCCCGGCCTGGACAGCATCAACATCATGCGGCTGCACAGCCCGCAGTCGGCGATGCTCTCGGCGGTGATCTTCAACGCCCTCATCATCGTGGCGCTGATCCCGTTGGCCCTGAAGGGGGTTCGCTACCGGCCCGTCGGCGCGGGGGCGATGCTCCGCCGCAACCTGCTGATCTACGGCCTCGGCGGCGTCATCGCCCCGTTCGTCGGCATCAAGCTCATCGACCTGCTCGTCTCGCACCTTCCCGGATTGGCCTGACATGACCGCCTTCATGCGACAGCTGGGCGCCTCCGCCCGGATGATGCTCCTGCTGACCCTGGCCCTCGGGGTGCTCTACCCCGCGGCACTGTGGGGGGTCGGGCAGGCCGTGGCCCCGGCGGCCGCCAATGGCTCGCTCGTCGAGCACCGCGGCACCGTCGTCGGCTCCAGCCTGGTCGGGCAGACCTTCACCGGACCCCAGTGGTTCCAGGGCCGCCCGTCCGCCGTCGACGACAGCGGCGACGCGAGCGGGGCGTCCAACCTGCCGGCCGGCGACCCGCGCCAGGTCAAGGCCGTGGCCGTGCGCAAGGCCGCCCTGCTCAGGGCGAACCCGCAGGCGACCGGTCCCGTCCCGGCCGACGCGCTCACGGCCTCGGGCAGCGGGCTCGACCCGCACATCTCCGTCGCCTACGCGCTGTGGCAGGTGCCGCGGGTGGCCGCAGCCCGGTCCCTGACCACCGCGCAGGTCACGCAGCTGGTCCGGCAGCACACCCAGGGACGCACCCTGGGCTTCCTGGGCGAGCCGCGGGTCAACGTCCTCGAGCTCAACCTGGCCCTCGACGGGCTCGGCTCCCGGTGACCTCACCAGCGCGTATGCCGCGACCCGCCGCCGCCTCGTGCGCGCGGCGGCCCGCGGGTTAGGGCGAGAATCAAGCCATGGCACGGGGCACACTGCGCATCTACCTCGGGGCGGCCCCCGGAGTGGGCAAGACCGTGGCCATGCTCTCGGAGGCGCACCGGCGCCGGGACCGGGGCACCGACGTCGTGGTCGGCCTGGTCGAGACCCACGGGCGCACCTTCACCGCCCAGCTGCTCGAGGGCCTGGAGCGCATCCCGACCCGGGAGCTCGACTACCGCGGCGCCACCTTCCGGGAGCTGGACGTCGACGCGGTCATCGCCCGCCGGCCCCGGGTCGTCCTCATCGACGAGCTCGCCCACACCAACGTGCCAGGGTCGCGCCACGCGAAGCGCTGGGAGGACATCGAGGACGTCCTCGACGCCGGCATCGACGTGATCTCGACGGTCAACATCCAGCACCTGGAGTCGCTCAACGACGTCACCGAGGCGATCACCGGGGTCCGCCAGCGGGAGACCGTGCCCGACGACGTGGTGCGCGCCGCCGACCAGATCGAGCTGGTCGACATGTCGCCGGAGGCGCTGCGCCGCCGGATGGCCCACGGCAACATCTATGCCGCGGAGAAGGTCGACGCGGCCCTGTCCAACTACTTCCGGGTGGGCAACCTGTCGGCGCTGCGCGAGCTGGCGCTGGTGTGGCTGGCGGACCGGGTCGACGAGGCGCTGGAGCGCTACCGCCACGACCAGGGCATCTCCGAGACCTGGCCGGCCCGCGAGCGGGTCGTCGTCGCCCTCACCGGCGGCCCGGAGTCGGACGCCCTGCTGCGGCGCGGTGCACGGATCGCCTCCGCCGGCGCCGGCGGGGAGCTGGTCGCGGTCTACGTGGCCCGCTCCGACGGCCTGGTCGGCGCGAGCCTGGAGCAGCTGGCCGAGCACCGTCGGCTGACCGCCGAGCTCGGCGGCACGTTCCACACCGTCACCGGCGACGACGTGGCCGAGGCGGTCCTGGAGTTCGCCCGCGGCGTCAACGCCAGCCAGATCGTCATCGGGGTCAGCCGGCGCTCGCGCTGGCAGTCGCTGCTCAGCCGGGGGGTCGGCGAGGCGGTCGTGGCCGGGTCAGGCGACATCGACGTGCACATCGTCAGCCACGGCGAGCACCACCGCGGCCTGCAGCAGGTGCTGCCGGAGTGGACGGTCGGGCGCCAGCGCACCATCGCCGCGTGGCTGATGATCCTCATCGGCCTGCCGCTGCTCACGTCGAGCCTGGCGGCGACCCGGGGCAGCCACGACCTGCCGCTGGAGATGCTGCTCTTCCTCGCCCTCACCGTGGCCGCGGCCCTCGTCGGCGGCATCTGGCCGGCGGTGTTCACCGCCGTGGTCGGCAGCCTGCTGCTCAACTACTACTTCACCCCGCCGCTGCACACGTTCACCATCGAGAACCCCGCCAACGCGCTGGCCGTCCTCGTGTTCGTCATGGTCGCCGTGTCGGTGTCCTCCGTCGTGCACATCAGCGCGCTGCGGGCCAGCAAGGCCCTGGCCGCCCAGCAGGAGTCACGCATCCTGGCCCAGCTGGCCCACTCGCTACTGGGCACGCCCGAGCAGCTGCCCACCCTGCTCGAGCAGGCCCGCGACACGTTCTCCATGCGCACGGCTGCCGTGGTGCGGCGGGCCTCGGTGCGTGACCCGTGGGAGGTGCTGGCTGCCACCGAGGGCTTCGACGTGGCCATGGTCGAGGGCGCCGAGGTTCGCTCCCGGGTCAACGACACGACGTTCCTGGTCATGACCGGGCGGGTGCCGCCGGCCAGCCAGGGCCGTCTGGTCTCCGCGTTCGCCTCCCACGCCGCGGCGATCCTCACCCGCGAGGAGCTGGTCGAGGAGGCCCGGGCTGCCAGCGCGCTCGCCAAGGACAACCGCACCCGCACCGCGCTCCTCGCGGCCGTCTCGCACGACCTGCGCACACCGCTGGCCGGCATCAAGGCGGCCGTGTCCAGCCTGCGCCAGACCGACGTCACCTGGTCGGCCGAGGACGAGGCGGAGCTGCTGGAGTCCATCGAGGCGTCCGCGGACCGGCTCAACGCCCTGATCGGCAACCTGCTCGACATGTCCCGCCTGCAGTCCGGCACGGTCGCCCCGCACCTGCTGCCGCTGCACCTCGACGAGGTCGTGGCCGGCACGGTGGCCGCGTTGCCGGACGGCCACCGCGTGCGCACGTGGATCCCGCAGGAGCTGCCCCCGGCTCTGGCCGACGCGGGGCTGCTCGACCGGGTGCTCGCCAACGTCCTGGAGAACGCCCTGCGCCACTCCCCCGGCCGCCAGGAGGTGGTGATCAACGCCAGCCGGATCGGCGGCCACCTCCAGCTGCGCGTGGTGGACCGCGGCAGCGGGGTCCCGGACAGCGCCAAGGAGGGCATCTTCGCCCCCTTCCAGCGCTTCGGCGACGTGCCCCGTGGCACCGGCGTCGGGCTGGGGTTGGCCGTGGCCCGTGGCCTGGCCGAGGCGATGAACGGCTCCCTGACGGCCGAGGACACCCCCGGCGGCGGTCTGACCATCGTGGTCGACCTGCCCGTGGCGGGCGACCGGTCGGCTGGCTCGGCGCCGCCGCAGCAGGCACCGGAGGTCGCCCCGTCCGGGGGCACCGTGGGCAGGGAGGCCTCATGACGTTCGTGCTGGTGGTCGACGACGAGCCGCAGATCGTGCGCACCCTGACGATCAACCTGCGGGCGCGCGACTACGAGGTCGAGTCCGCCGGCGACGGCCGGTCCGCGCTGCAGGTGATGCAGGAGCGCACGCCCGACGTCGTGGTGCTCGACCTGGGTCTGCCCGACATGGACGGCGTGCAGGTGCTCCAGCAGATCCGCACGTCCTCCCAGGTCCCGGTCGTCGTGCTGTCCGCGCGCCAGGAGTCCGACGACAAGGTCGAGGCGCTGGACGCCGGGGCGGACGACTACGTCACCAAGCCGTTCGGGATGGACGAGTTCCTCGCCCGCATCCGGGCGGCGGTGCGCCGCGGCCCGTCCGACGCCCCCGACGCGCCGGTCGTGACCACCGCGGACTTCACCCTCGACTTCGGCGACCACCGGGCCACCCGGGGCGGGGACGAGGTGCGCCTGACCCCCACCGAGTGGCGGCTCCTCGCGGCCCTGGCCCAGAGTCCTGGCCGTCTGGTCACCCACGCCGAGCTGCTCCGGGCGGCCTGGGGGCCGGCCTACGGGCGCGAGTCCAACTACCTGCGGGTCTATGCGAACCAGCTGCGGCGCAAGCTCGAGCCCGACCCCAGCCACCCGCGATACCTCGTCACCGAGCCCGGCATCGGCTACCGGCTCAAGGTCTGAGGCTCAGCGGGCCGGGTGGCTGTCGGCGTACGCCCGCAGCGTCGCGCCCACCTGGGCCGCCAGGGCCACTGCCACGAGCCGCTCGGCGCGGGTGGTCGCCGCGCCCGGCAGCGGCGTCATGAGGAACCGGCCCATGAACCGCCCGCCGCTCTCGACCACGAGCTCGGTCTCGTCCTCGACCGGCAGCTCGAGGACGTCCGCGTCGAGCGTGGCCGACCCGATGCGCAGGCGGCCGTCGGCCTCGACGTGAGGGCGACCCAGGCCGGAGTCGTAGACGAACCGGCAGCGGTCGAGGTGGAGCACGTCGGCCACGTGGTCGCAGGCTGTCTCGACCAGCGAGGAGGGCGAGCTGGTCCCGGCTGACGCAGCCCGGGCGATCGTCTCCAGCCCCTGCAGGTAGCCCTCGCGCCGTGAGGCCGCGGCCTGCTGGCGACGGCCCCACTGGGCCACCTCGGTGACGGCGACGCCGACGGCCAGCAGCAGGAGCAGGGTCTCGACGTCGTCGGGTGAGGTGATCGTGAGGCGCTGGTAGGGCTGGGTCAGGAAGAAGTCGAACCAGATCCCGGCGGAGGCGGCCGTCACGATGCCCGGCCAGCGCCGGCCGAGGCTGGCCACCGCCACGACCACGATGACCAGGACCAGCGCCACGCTCGTGTTCGCGACGGTGTCCCGGACGGGGACGGCCAGGAGGCAGACGGCCAGCGGCACCACCACGGCCGCCAGCCACAGCAGCCGCTCCCGCAGCAGGTCACGTGTCATGACTTCGTTGTAACCCCGGGCCCGTCCGGAGGACAGGGACCTTCGCGTCAACGCCGCGTCAAGGTCGCGTCAAGGCACCGGCCGGTATGCCGTGCGTCGCACCCCGGGAACCACGGCCGCACCGCCGCCGCGGGACGGGGCCTGGCTCAGTCGCGACCGGTCAGCGACCAGGCGTCCTCGTCGTCGGCCTCGACCTCCTCGTAGCCCTCGGGGGCCAGCGAGTCGCGGGTCGGGCCGCCGAGCGGGGCCGGCGCCGTGGCGGTCTCGGCCTGGTCGAACACCGGCTCGGGGTCGGGCACCTCGTCACCGCGCATCAGCGCCAGCGTGGTCGGCAGGTCGTCGGCCTTGACGAGCACGTCGCGCGCCTTGGACCCCTCGGAGGGGCCGACGACGCCGCGCGACTCGAGCAGGTCCATGAGCCGGCCGGCCTTGGCAAAGCCGACGCGCAGCTTGCGCTGGAGCATCGAGGTCGACCCGAACTGCGTGGTGACCACCAGCTCGGTGGCCTGCAGCAGCAGGTCGAGGTCGTCGCCGATGTCGTCGTCGACCTGCTTCTTGGCCGCCACGACGGTGACGTCCTCGCGGTAGTTGGGCTTGAGCTGTTCGGTGACGTGGGCGACGACCTGCTCGATCTCGGACTCGGTGACCCAGGCGCCCTGGACGCGCATCGGCTTGCTCGCACCCATGGGCAGGAAGAGGGCGTCACCCTGGCCGATGAGCTTCTCGGCGCCCGGCTGGTCCAGCACGACGCGGGAGTCGGCCAGCGAGGACGTCGCGAAGGCCATGCGTGAGGGCACGTTGGCCTTGATCAGGCCGGTGACCACGTCGACCGACGGGCGCTGCGTCGCGAGCACCAGGTGGATGCCGGCGGCGCGGGCGAGCTGGGTGATGCGGACGATCGACTCCTCGACGTCGCGAGGGGCGACCATCATCAGATCGGCCAGCTCGTCGACGATGACCAGCAGGTAGGGGTAGGGCTGGATCACCCGCTCCGAGCCCGGCAGGGGCTTGACCTTGCCGGCCTTGACCGCCTTGTTGAAGTCGTCGACGTGCTTGTAGCCGAACGCCGCGAGGTCGTCGTAGCGGGTGTCCATCTCGCGCACGACCCACTGCAGCGCCTCGGCGGCCTTCTTGGGGTTCGTGATGATCGGCGTGATCAGGTGCGGGATGCCCTCGTAGCCGGTGAGCTCGACGCGCTTGGGGTCGACCAGCACCATGCGCACCTCGTCCGGGGTGGCGCGCATGAGGATCGAGGTGATCATCGAGTTCACGAAGCTGGACTTGCCGGCTCCGGTGGCGCCGGCGACCAGCAGGTGGGGCATCTTGGCGAGGTTGGCGATGACGTAGCCGCCCTCGACGTCCTTGCCCACGCCCATCACCATCGGGTGCTCGTTGTTGCGCGCGGTCTGGCTGCGCAGCACGTCACCCAGACTGACCTTCTCGCGGTCGGTGTTGGGGATCTCGATGCCGATCGCGGACTTGCCCGGGATCGGGCTGAGGATGCGCACGTCGGCCGAGGCGACGGCATACGCGATGTTCTTGGAGAGCGCGGTGACGCGCTCGACCTTGACGCCGGGGCCGAGCTCGACCTCGTAGCGGGTCACCGTGGGCCCGCGCATGAACCCGGTGACCTGGGCGTCGATCTCGAACTGCTCGAGCACCTCGGTGAGCGACTCCACGACCTTGTCGTTGGCGGCACTCCGGGACTTGTGCGGCGAGCCCGGGGCCAGGATCGCGTTGTCCGGCAACGTGTAGGTCACGTCGCCGGCGAGGGCGAGCTGCTCGACGCGCTGCGGCAGCGGGCTGGTGGGCGGCGGCTCCAGCGGGGCCTTGGCGGGCACCGCAGCCGCAGCGGCGGCGGGAGCACCTGCGGCACCGGCGCGGGCGGACGCGAGCGCTGCTGCGGCGGCGTCCTCCCCCGGCGCGAGCGTGCCGGGCGGGGTGGGGCGCTTCTCCCCCGGGCGGTAGCCCTTGGCCTTGGCCTCGCGCGCCACGATGGCGGCCTGCTCGAAGGCCTCGTCCCCGTCCAGGCCCCCGTCGGCGACAGCACGACGACGGCGGGGCTTGGGCTGTGGCTCGGGTTCCGGCTCGGGCTCGGGCTTGCGGTGCAGCGCCCAGTCGCGCAGCTCGCCCAGCCGGGTCGGCACCAGGTGGACCGGCGTGGCGGTGGTCACCAGCAGCCCGAAGGCCCCGAGCAGCAACAGGATCGGCACCGCGCCGTAGACGGTGACCCCCGCGACCACGGGGCTCGAGGCGAGGAAGCCGATGATGCCGCCGGCCTCACGCATCGAGGTGGCCCCGTCGGAAGGGCTCGGGACCCCGGCCGAGATGTGCACCAGGCCGGCAGCCGAGAAGGCCAGGGCGGTCAGGCCGATGCCGATGCGGTTGGTCGAGGAGGCCTCCTCCGGGGCGCGCAGGAGGCGCAGTCCCAGCAGGATCAGGACGATCGGGACGGCCAGGCCGACCCGGCCGAACGTGCCGGCCACGACGGCGTGGACCACGTCCCCGACCGGGCCACGCAGCGCCCACCACTCGCGCGCGGCCACGATGATGGCCAGGGCGATGAGGGCGAAGCCGATGCCGTCGCGGCGGTGCTCCGGCTCGAGCTCGCGAGCGCTGTGGCCGACCCTGCGCACCGCGCCGCCGGCGAGGTGGGCCACGCCCATCCACGCACCGCGCACGGCGCGAACAGGCCAGGGCAGCGGCGCGGCCTTGCGGGGCGCCGGCTTGCGGGCGGCGGGCTTGCGGGCGGCGGGCTTGCGGCTCGCCGCTGTCGTCCGCGCAGCCGGGCGCGCGGCGCCGCCGCGTCCCGAGGAGCTCGAGCGCGAGGAGGAGGTCGTCCGGGTCGCCACTGTCGCAGGCTACGCGATCGCCCCGACGACATCACGCGTCACACGCGCCTCGGCCCCGGCGCGTCGCCCGGCCAGTCTTCACCGTCGGGACCACCCCGGCCGCCCGAACGGCCGCCAGGTCTCACATCCCGGGACATCACTCCCGAAGGGTGGGCAGCGTCGCGCCGGCGCCGCTACCGTCGAGGCCAGGTCATGAGTGCCAGCGTCAAGCCCCGGCTTGCTGGCCGGCAACCCTCCTGTCGCGGCGGGGTGCTCCGGGTGACGACCCGGTCGGCCCGCGCCCGCGGTGCCGGCAAGCGCGGACCGGCGAGCCCGAAGGCCTCGATGGTCCACCGGACCACCGAGGAGTGAGCTTCGTTGTCGATCGCCACCATCAGCCGGACCCACCACCAGGCACCCGCTTCTGCCCCGCGGGACCACCTGCGGCCCGTCCCCGCGCTGCCGCACGACGTCCTGGCGCCGCTGCCCCGCACCGTGGCCGCCGACCTGGGCGTGCCCACGCTGCACCGGACCGTCGTGGACTACGCCAACTTCGACCACGCGGCGAGCACCCCGGCGCTGGAGTCCGTCCAGGCCGCGGTCGACACCGCGCTGCGCACCTACTCCTCGGTGCACCGCGGCAACGGCTACGCCTCGAAAGTGACCAGCGCGTGGTACGAGCAGGCCCGCGCACAGGTGGCCTCCTTCGTCGGGGCGCGCGAGGAGGACCTGGTCGTCTTCACCCGCAACACCACCGACTCGCTCAACCTCCTGGCGCGGGCACTGCCGCGGCGCACCACGACGTTCGTCTTCGAGTCCGAGCACCACGCGGCACTGCTGCCCTGGGACGAGCGGCGCACGGTGCGCCTGCCCGTGCCGGGCGGCGTCGAGGACGCACTGCTGCTGCTCGAGGAGGCCCTGGCCGAGCACGCCCGGACCAGCGACGGGCCGCGCCTGGTCGTGGTGACCGGAGCGTCCAACGTCACCGGTGAGCTGTGGCCGGTCGAACGGGTCGTCGAGGTCGCCCGCCGGCATGCCGCGCGCGTCGCCCTGGACGCGGCGCAGCTCGCCCCGCACCGGCGCGTCGACCTCGGGGCGCTCGACGTGGACTACGTGGCGTTCTCCGGGCACAAGCTCTACGCCCCCTTCGGGGCGGGCGTCCTGGTCGGCCGGGCCGACTGGCTCGACGCGGCGGAGCCCTACCTGCGCGGCGGCGGGGCGACGGCCCGCGTCGGCGAGCGGGAGGTGCAGTGGAGCCACGGGGCAGCACGGCACGAGGCCGGCAGCCCCAACGTCATCGGCGCGATCGCCCTGGCCGCCGCGTGCGCCACGGTCGAGGCCCACCGCGACGCGATCGAGGCCCACGAGTCCGCGCTGGCGCAGCGGCTGCAGGCCGGGCTCGCGGCGGTCGAGGGCGTGTCCACGTGGTCGGTGTTCGGCGAGGGACACGACCGGGTGGGGGTGGTGACCTTCACGGTGGACGGCGTGGACAGCTCGCTGGTGTCGGCGGCCCTGTCGGCCGAGCACGGCATCGGCGTGCGGGACGGCAAGTTCTGCGCGCACCTGCTGGTGGACGCCCTGCTCGACGGGCCGGGCGCCCCGGCGACCGCGGTCCGCGCCAGCGTGGGGCTGGCCTCCACGGTCGAGCACGTCGACCGGCTGGTGACGGCGGTGCGCCGGCTGGCGGAGCAGGGACCGGCCTTCGACTACGAGCTGACCGATGCCGGCTGGGAGCCGGTGGACGACCCGCGCGACCTGTCCCTGCCCCGCCCCTGGTGAGCGACCACCCCGGTCGGGTGGCCGCGCAAGGCGGCTACCCGGGCGGGGCGGCGGACTGGTGGTGCGACGACACCCCTCACGGATGACGGGTGCGGTGCGGCTTGGGCAGGGGGTTGCGGATACCGGCCGGCCAGGTCTCGACCGGGTCGTCCCACTCGCGGCTGCGATGGGTGTCGGCGCCGAAACGCGGGGCCAGGACGGCGATGACGACGAGTGCGGCAAACATGATGAGGAGTTCCATGGCAGAAATCATGCGTCCAACCTGATCCCTGCCACGAGTGGCAGAAATGTCATGAGGCATCGATTTCCCGCCAGATCGGTGGCATGCTGGGGACATGCTCCGCGACGTCGCCGTGCCGGTCCTGCCGGACCTGTCCCCCTTCGAGCTCGGCGTGCTCTGCGAGGTGTTCGGCATCGACCGGACCGACCAGGGCGTGCCGAAGTTCGACTTCGCCATCTGCGCCGAGCACCCCGGTGCGCCGATGCCGACCCGCACCGGCTTCTCGATCAGCGCCGACCACGGCTTCGACCGGCTCGCCAGCGCCGACCTCATCGCCGTGCCGGCGATCGACTCCGGCCCCTACCCCGAGGTCCTGCTGCAGGCCCTGCGTGACGCGGTGGCCCGCGGTGCCCGGGTCATGAGCGTGTGCTCCGGCGCGTTCGTGCTCGCCGCCGCCGGCGTGCTCGACGGCCGGCGCGCCACCACCCACTGGGCCCACGCCGACGAGCTCGCCGCGAGGTATCCCGAGATCGACGTCGAGCTCGACGTGCTCTACGTCGAGGACGGGCCGGTGCTCACCTCGGCCGGCACCGCCGCCGGCATCGACGCGTGCCTGCACCTGGTCCGCGAGGAGCACGGGACCCGCGTCGCCACGACCATCGCCCGGCGCATGGTCGTGCCCCCGCAGCGCGACGGCGGCCAGCGGCAGTACGTCGAGTCCCCCGTGCCGGACGTCGGCGCCGACACCCTCCAGCCGGTGCTGGAGTGGGCCATCGAGCACCTCGACCAGGACCTGTCCATCCCGGCACTGTCCCGGCGCGCGCTGATGAGCGAGCGGACCTTCGCCCGCCGGTTCCGGGCCGAGACCGGCTCGACGCCGCACCAGTGGGTCACCGGCCAGCGGGTGCTGCTCGCGCGCCGGATGCTGGAGACGACCGACGCCTCGGTCGAACAGGTCGCGGCCCGCACCGGGCTGGGCACGGCGGCGATCCTGCGCCACCACTTCACCCGCATCGTCGGCACGTCCCCGCAGGCCTACCGACGCACCTTCTGCACCCTCACCGCCTGAGGCGGGCACCCGGCATACCCGGGGTTGCGCGAGCGACGGTCCGCGCCTTGGGTGGGAAGGTGCGTCCCGGACCCCGACGCACCGACCTTGGCAGAACGGAGCGACAGCGATGAAGCGAGTGAATCTCGGCGGGCTTGACGTCTCGGCCCAGGGCCTGGGCTGCATGGGCATGAGCGAGTGGTACGGCCAGGGCGACTGGGACGAGTCGGTCGCGACGATCCACCGGGCCATCGAGCTCGGCGTGACCTTCCTCGACACCGCCGACGTCTACGGCTCCGGCCACAACGAGGTGCTCGTCGGGCGTGCCATCCACGACCGGCGCGACCAGGTGCAGCTCGCCACGAAGTTCGGCATCGACCGCTCCGGCGGCGACCGGGCGCGCACCATCCGAGGCGACGCCGCCTACGTCAGGCAGTGCTGTGACGCCTCGCTGCTGCGCCTGGGTGTCGAGACGATCGACCTGTACTACCTGCACCGGCCGCCGCAGAACGCCGAGATCGAGGAGACCGTCGGGGCGATGGCCGAGCTGGTCCAGGCCGGCAAGGTGCGCCACCTCGGACTGTCCGAGGTCAACCACGACCTGCTGCGCCGGGCCCACGCGGTGCACCCGATCACCGCGGTGCAGTCGGAGTACTCCCTGTGGACCCGCGACCCCGAGACCGACGTCGTCGACACGCTGCGCGAGCTCGGTGTCGGGCTGGTGCCCTACTCCCCCCTCGGACGCGGCTTCCTCACCGGCACGGTCGACCCGAAGTCGTTGGGCGAGAAGGACTTCCGCGGGTTCAACCCCCGGTTCACCGGTGACGCCGGGCAGGCCAACCAGCGCATCGCCGACGCCGTGAAGGCGGTCGCCGAGCGCAAGGGCGTGGCGCCCGCGCAGGTGGCGCTGGCGTGGGTGCACGGCCAGGCCGAACGGCTGGGCATCGCCCTCGCGCCGATCCCGGGGACCAAGCGCCGGACGTGGCTCGAGCAGAACGTCGCCGCGCTCGACGTCAGCCTCGACGCGCAGGACCTCGCCGAGCTCGACCCGCTGGGCGAGCAGGTGGTCGGCGCCCGCTACTGACGCCACGAGCCGGTATGCCGGCCCGCCGCCGAGGCGGCCCGGCTCACCGGGTTCCCCCCGCGAGAGGACACGGCTTGGCCCGCGTTTCGATGCCGTGAAGGGCGCGAAACGCGGGCCAGGCCGTGTCCGGTCAGTGCGAGGGGCTGAGGCTCAGGCCTCGATGACCATCGGGATGATCATCGGGCGGCGGCGCAGCTTGCCGCCGACCCAGCCGCCGACCGTGCGGCGCACGATCTGCTGCAGCTGGTAGGTGTCGCTGACGCCGTTGCCCGTGGCCTCGGCCAGCGCCTGCTCGATCTTGGGCAGGACCTGGTCGAAGACCTCCTGGTCCTCGGCGAAGCCGCGGGCCTGGATCTCCGGGCCGGCGGCGATCTTGCCGGTCGCCGCGTCCATCACCACGATGATCGAGATGAAGCCCTCGTCGCGCAGGATCCGGCGGTCCTTCAGCAGCGCCTCGGTGGTCTCGCCGACCGAGGAGCCGTCGACGTAGACGTAGCCGCAGTCGACCGCGCCGACGACCCGGGCCTGGCCGTCGACCAGGTCGACGACCACACCGTCCTCGGCCAGGACGACGTTCTCGCGCGGCACGCCCGTGGCCACGGCCAGGTCGGCGTTGGCCACGAGGTGGCGCCACTCGCCGTGGACCGGCATGACGTTGCGCGGCTTGACGATGTTGTAGCAGTAGAGCAGCTCGCCGGCGCTGGCGTGACCCGAGACGTGGACCTTGGCGTTGCCCTTGTGCACCACGTCGGCGCCGAGGCGCATGAGGCCGTTGATGACCCGGAACACGGCGTTCTCGTTGCCCGGGATCAGCGAGGAGGCGAGCACGACGGTGTCACCCTCGCCGACGTTGATCCGGTGGTCGCGGTTGGCCATCCGCGACAGCGCGGCCATCGGCTCACCCTGGGAGCCGGTGCAGACCAGCACCACCTCGTCGTCACGGAAGTCGTCGAGCTTCTTGACGTCGACCAGCACGCCGTCGGGCACGTGCAGGTAGCCGAGCTCCTGGGCGATGCCCATGTTGCGCAGCATCGAGCGGCCGACCATGGCGACCTTGCGCTTGTTGGCGTAGGCGGCGTCGAGGACCTGCTGCACGCGGTGCACGTGGGAGGAGAAGCAGGCCACGATGATCCGGCGCTGCGCCTGCTGGAACACGCGGTCGATGGCCGGGGCGATGTCCTTCTCCGGCGTGGTGAAGCCGGGGACCTCGGCGTTGGTCGAGTCGGTCAGGAAGAGGTCGACCCCCTCCTCGCCGAGCCGTGCGAATGCGCGCAGGTCGGTCAGCCGCCCGTCGAGGGGCAGCTGGTCCATCTTGAAGTCGCCGGTGTGCAGCAGCGTGCCGGCCGAGGTGCGGATGGCCACCGCGAGCGCGTCGGGGATCGAGTGGTTGACCGCGACGAACTCGCAGTCGAAGGAGCCGAGGGTCTCGCGCTGCCCCTCCTTGACGCCCAGGGTGTAGGGCGTGATCCGGTGCTCCTTCAGCTTGGCCTCGACCAGGGCCAGGGTCAGCTGCGAGCCGACCAGCGGGATGTCGGCCTTGAGGCGCAGCAGGAACGGCACCGCGCCGATGTGGTCCTCGTGGCCGTGGGTCAGCACGATCGCGTCGACGTCGTCGAGACGGTCCTGGATGTAGCTGAAGTCCGGCAGGATCAGGTCGATGCCGGGGTGGTGGTCCTCGGGGAAGAGCACGCCGCAGTCGACGATGAGCAACCGGCCGCGGTGCTCGATCACGGTCATGTTGCGGCCGACCTCGCCGAGTCCGCCGAGCGCGACGACGCGGACGCCGTCCTCTGCGAGCGGCGGCGGGGTGGTCAGCTCGGGGTGGGGATGACTCAAATCAGTCCTGACTGTTCAAGACCGGACCGCACGGCGGCGACCTGGTCGTCGGTGGCTTCGACCAGCGGCAGGCGCACGGCAGCCGAGGCGATGACGCCCAGCTCCTTCAGTGCGGCCTTGGCCATGATCGCGCCCTGGGTGATGTTCATGACGGCGTCGACCGCGGGGATCAGGCGCCGGTGGATCTCGATGGCCCGCGGCAGGTCCCCCCGACCCACGGCGGCGACCATCTCGGCATACAGCTCTCCGGCGACGTGCCCGACGACGCTGACCACGCCCACGGCGCCCTGCGCCAGGTGCGGCAGGTTGATCACGTCGTCGCCGGAGTACCACTGCAGGTCGGTCGCGGCCATGACCTTGCTGGCCGCGAAGAGGTCGCCCTTGGCGTCCTTGACGGCGGCGATCCGCTCGTGCTCGGCCAGCCGCAGCAGCGTCTCGGTGTGGATCGGGATGCCGGACCGGCCGGGGATGTCGTAGACCATGACCGGCAGGTCGGTGGCGTCGGCGACGGCGCGGAAGTGGGCGAGGACGCCCTCCTGCGGGGGCTTGTTGTAGTAGGGGGTCACCACAAGCAGCCCGTGCGCGCCGGCCTTGGCCGCGGCCTGAGCCCCCTCGACCGAGTGGGCCGTGTTGTTGGTGCCGACGCCGGCCACGACGCGCGCCCGGTCTCCGACCGCCTCGACCACCGCGCGGAGCAGGTCGACCTTCTCCTGGTCGGTGGTCGTCGGGGACTCCCCGGTGGTGCCGCTGACGACCAGGCCGTCGTTGCCGTGCTCGACCAGGTGCGTGGCCAGCCGCTGCGCGCCCTCGAGGTCGACGGAGCCGTCGGGGTGCATCGGGGTGACCATGGCGGTCAGGACGGTGCCGAAGTGGGGCGTGTCGGGCATGAGGTGAGGCTATCGCCTCCGGTATGCCGGGTGCGGCGCCGCCCGCGCACGGCGCACCGACGCGTCCGCCGGTCCGGGGTCGGCGCCCGGTGTTAGGTTGCCACCGTGCGGCAGTACCTCGACCTCCTCGACCACGTCCTGACCCACGGCACGCCCAAGGGCGACCGCACCGGCACGGGCACGCTGAGCGTGTTCGGCCACCAGATGCGCTTCGACCTGTCCGAGGGCTTCCCGGCGGTGACGACCAAGCGGCTGCACCTGAAGTCCGTGGTCGGCGAGCTGCTGTGGTTCCTGCGCGGCTCGACCAACGTGCGCTGGCTGCAGGAGCACGGGGTGAGCATCTGGGACGAGTGGGCCGACGAGCACGGCGAGCTCGGCCCGGTCTACGGCTACCAGTGGCGCTCCTGGCCCACCCCCGGCGGCGGTCACGTCGACCAGATCGCCCAGGTCATCGACTCCATCCGCACCAACCCCGACTCGCGGCGGCACATCGTCAGCGCCTGGAACGTCGCCGACATCGGGCAGATGGCGCTGCCGCCGTGCCACACGCTGTTCCAGTTCTACGTCGCCGACGGCCGGCTGTCCTGCCAGCTCTACCAGCGCTCGGGCGACATCTTCCTCGGGGTGCCGTTCAACATCGCCTCCTACGCGCTGCTGACGCACATGGTGGCCCAGGTCTGCGAGCTCGAGGTCGGCGACTTCGTGCACACCCTCGGTGACGCCCACCTCTACACCAACCACGTCGAGCAGGCCCGGGAGCAGCTGACCCGCGAGCCCCGGGCGCTGCCGACCCTGCGGCTCAACCCCGACCGCAAGGGCATCGACGAGTTCGAGCTGGGCGACGTCGAGCTGGTCGGCTACGACCCGCACCCGGCCATCAAGGCCCCCATCGCCGTATGAGCGTCACCCTGCTCGCTGCGGTCGGGGCCAACCGCGTCATCGGCCGTGACAACGACCTGCCGTGGCGGCTGCCGGAGGACCTGGCCCACTTCAAGGCCGTGACCATGGGCCACACCCTGGTCATGGGCCGGCGCACGTTCGACTCGATCGGCCGGCCGCTGCCGGGCCGGCGCACCGTGGTCGTCACCCGGCAGCCGGACTGGGCGCACGAGGGGGTGGCGGTGGCCCACTCGCTGCCGGAGGCGCTGCGCCTCGCCGTCGCCGACGGTGACACCGAGGTCTTCGTCGTCGGCGGCGGGCAGGTCTACGCCGAGGCGCTGCCGGTGGCCACGCGCCTGCTGCTCACCGAGGTCGAGCAGTCCCCCGAGGGTGACACGCTCTTCCCGGAGGTCGACGCCGCCGACTGGTCCGAGACCGCGCGGGACCAGCGCGAGGGGTTCGCTTTCGTCACCTACCAGCGCACCTGGCGCGACTGACAGGCTGCGCCCGGGGCGCGCACGACGGCTCAGGCGTCGTAGTCCAGGGAGACCGCGTCGGTGACCGGGTGGGCCTGGCAGGCGAGCACGATCCCGGCCGCGACCTCCTCGGGCTCGAGGGCGTAGTTGCGCTCCATCCGCACCTCGCCGTCGACGACCCGCGCCCGGCAGGTGCCGCACACGCCGCCGGTGCAGCTGTACGGCGCGTCCGGCCGCGCCCGCAGCGTCGCCGCGAGGATGGTCTCCTCGCGCGAAGGCATCTCGATGACCGTGGACCGGCCGTCGAGGTTGACCGTCACCACGGCCTCCGGCGGGGAGCCGGGCTCGGCCTGGACGGCCGGGCGGGTGCCGGTGGGCTCGCCCGGCGCGTCGACGTGGAAGACCTCGTGGTGCACGTGGTGGGGGTCGACGCCCTGCTCCCCGAGCAGCTCCTGCGACGCCTCGACCAGGCCGAAGGGTCCGCACAGGTACCACTCGTCGACCGTGTCGACGGGCAGGATCGTGGCGAACAGCCGCTCCAGCCTGTCGCGGTCGATCCGCCCGGTGAACAGCTCGACGTCCTGCGCCTCGCGCGAGAGGACGTTGATGAGGTGGAAGCGCCCGGGGTAGCGGTTCTTGAGGTCCTCGAGCTCCTCGAGGAACATGATCGAGCTCGTCCGGCGGTTGCCCAGGACCAGGGTCGCCCGCGACCGCGGCTCCTCCTCCAGTGCGGTGGACAGCAGCGAGATCACCGGCGTGATGCCGCTGCCCGCGGCCACGGCGACGTGGTGACGTATGCCGTCCGGCTCGGTCGGGCAGGTGAACCCGCCCAGGGGGGTCATCACCTCGATCTGGTCACCGGGCTTGACCGACTCCCCCAACCAAGTCGACATCAGGCCGCCGTCGACCCGGGCCGCCGCGACGCGGACCTGCCGGCGGCGCAGCGCCTCGGACCGGGGCAGGCAGATGGAGTAGGACCGGCGCACGTCCTCGCCGTTGATCGTCGCGCGCAGCGTCAGGTGCTGGCCCGGCTCGAACGCGAAGTCGGCAGCCAGGTCATCGGGCACGTCGAAGGACACGGCGACGGCGTCGTCGGTGAGCCGCTCGACGTCGGCGACGGTGAGGGTGTGGAAGCGGGCGCGCGGGCGCGCCGGCTTGCTGATCAGGCCCGCCACTCAGATCGCCTTGAACTCGTCGAACGGCTCGCCGCAGGCGGTGCAGCGACGCAGCGCCTTGCAGGCGGTGGACCCGAAGCGGGAGACCTCCTCGGTGGCCGAGGACCCGCAGCGCGGGCAGGCCACCTGGTGCACGGACAGGCCGACGACGACCGGCCCGGCGGCCGCGGCGCGCTGGCCGGGCGGGGCGATGCCGAACTCGGCGAGCTTGGCCCTGCCCTCCTCGCTCATCCAGTCGGTGGTCCAGGC
>DASSPC010000081.1:0-5816 GCA_035699865.1 Oryzihumus sp.
GGGGTCGGGCAGGCCGACGATGCCGACGTCGGACAGGTCGAAGCAGCCGACCTCGTCGGTCGGGCCGTAGCGGTTCTTGACCGCGCGGACCAGTCGCAGCCGGGAGTGCCGGTCGCCCTCGAACTGCACCACGACGTCGACGAGGTGCTCGAGCATGCGGGGCCCGGCGATCGAGCCGTCCTTGGTGACGTGGCCGACGAGCAGCATGGCGATGCCGCGGGACTTGGCCGCACCGATCAGCGACCCCGTCACCTCGCGCACCTGGGAGACGTTGCCGGCCGCGCCCTCGACCTCCCCGCTGGAGATGGTCTGCACCGAGTCGACGATGACCAGGTCCGGCTCGAGCCGCTGGATCTGGGCGAGCACGGTGGCAAGGTCGGTCTCGGAGGCGAGGTAGAGCGACTTGGCCATGGCCTCGATCCGCTCGGCGCGCACCCGCACCTGGGCCGCGGACTCCTCGCCGCTGACGTAGAGGACCGTGGCGCCCTCGCGGGCTGCGCGCGCGGCGACGTCGAGCAGCAGCGTGGACTTGCCGATGCCGGGCTCGCCGGCGACGAGGACCACGGCGCCGGGCACGATGCCTCCGCCGAGCACCCGGTCGAACTCCCCGACACCGGTGCTGCGGGCCTGGGCCCGGCGGACGTCGATGTCGCCGATCGGCAGGGCAGGGCGCTCGACGACGGCCGCCGGCGCGGTGCGCACGGACACCGCGCCCACCTCGCTGACCGTGCCCCAGGCCTGGCACTCACCGCACCGGCCGACCCACTTGATCGCCGCCCAGCCGCACTCGGAGCACTTGTAGCCGGGCTTGGTCCCTGCCTTCGAAGCCATGTCGCAGACCGTAGGGGAGCCCACCGACACGGGGCCGCCCCCGGGCGCGAGGCCTCAGCCGAAGCTGCGCCACCACAGGTTGACGGCGTAGTCGACGCCGGTGCCCTCGTGCTCGGCCAGGATCCCGTCGGCCACGGTCGGGGCGAACTCGATCCGCACGACAGCCTCGAGGTCGGCCCGCGTGGCGAACTGCCAGCGGGTGTCGACCTGCTCGCGCTGCCACCCCTGCCGGCGCCAGAACCGCTCGACGGCGACCGGGTCGTAGGCCGGCATGGCCCGGCGGAACCAGCCGCCGAAGGTCGAGCGGGTGGCGTCGTTGTCGATGACGAACGCCGTGCCGCCGGGCGCGAGCACCCGGGCGAGCTCGGCCAGCCCCGGCTCGCAGCCGGGGCCGAAGAAGTACGCCCACCGGGCGTGGGCCACATCGACCGAGGCGTCCGCGAGCGGCAGCGCCTGTGCCGCGCCGTCGACGACCTCGACGTTGCCCAGTCCGGTGACCCGCTGCCGGGCCAGGTCGACCAGCGGCTCGTACGGCTCGACCCCGACCACCGTCGCGGCGTCCTGAGCGAACCGGGGCAGGTGGAAGCCGCTGCCGCAGCCGACGTCGAGCAGACGCTGCCCGGACCAGTCGTGGATGACCCGCATGGCGGCCTCGATCGCCCCGTCCGGGTCGACCCCGCGGTTCTCGACCTCGTAGACGTCCGGGGTGTCCCAGATGTTGGGGCTCGGGATGGCGTGGTCGGAGGCGGGCTGGTCGCTCACCGGTGCACCTCGGTTCACTTGTCGCGCTTGGCCTTCGACGGCTTGGTGGCCTTGCCGGCCCCGTCCTTGCCGGCCCCGTCCTTCCCGGCCTTCACCCCACGGGGCTCGGCGGCCGCGGCCTGCGCCTGCAGCGTCGCGGGGTGGACCAGCAGCGGCAGCAGCGTCCGTGACCCCTTGGACCGGGCCGCCTTCACCACCGCGAGGTGGGCCTCGCAGCGGACGACCAGCTCGTCGTACGCGGCCTGTCCCATGAGCTCGACGAGCTCACCGCGGTTGCTGCGGTAGACGGGCTCCTTGCCGACGTGCGCCTCGGGGTTGCCGGAGCAGTACCAGTCGAGGTCGTGCCCGCCGGGGCCCCAGCCGCGGCGGTCGTACTCGCCGATGGAGACCTCGAGGTAGGAGGACTCGTCCGGCAGCTCGACCGTGCGGTAGGTCCGCCGGATCGGCAGCTGCCAGCACACGTCCGGCTTGACCGTGTGCGGCTCCAGGCCGCGGCGCACCGCGTGCTGGTGCAGCGCGCAGCCGTCGCCGGCGGGGAAGCCGGGGCGGTTGAGGAAGATGCAGGCACCGTCGACCACGCGGGTCTTGAGGTCGCCGTCCTCCTTCTCGGTCCACTTCCCGTCCTGGCCGAGGTCGTGCATCTGCCACTCGTCCGGGCCGAGCCCGGCGACGGCGCGCTTGACGCGCTGCACGTCGTCCTTGTCGGTGAAGTGGGCACCCAGCGTGCAGCAGCCGTCGGCGGGCCGGTCGGCGTAGATGCCGTGGCAGCCGTTGCCGTAGATGCAGGTCCACGACGAGGTCAGCCAGGTCAGGTCGCACCGGAAACGCTGCGCGGGGTCGGCCGGGTCGGTGAACTCGACCCAGGTACGGGCGATGTCGAGCGGGGTCTCGGGCACCCGCCCAGCCTAGGCGTCCCGCGCGGGTCCTGACCCGGTATGCCGCGCCGCGGCTCCCGTGCCCGGCCCACCCCTGCGGCGCGGGAGCGGCGTGGGGGTTGCGGGGTGACCTAGCCTGAGGACCATGCGGCTCGGTGTGATCGACGTCGGCTCCAACACCGTCCACCTCCTGGTGGTCGACGCCCACGTCGGCGCCCACCCGCTGCCGGCCTACTCCCACAAGATCGAGCTGCGCCTCTCGGAGTACGTCGAGGACGACGGCCACATCGCCACCGCCGGCGCCGACCGGCTGGTCGAGTTCGTGCACGAGTGCCTCGTCATCGCCGAGGACCGGGGCGTCGAGGACGTGCTGGCGTTCGCGACCAGCGCCATCCGGGAGGCGCCCAACGGCGAGGCGGTCCTGGCGCGGGTGCGGGACGAGACCGCCACCGACCTGCAGGTGCTCTCGGGCCGGGACGAGGCGCGGCTGACCTTCCTGGCCGTGCGCCGGTGGTTCGGCTGGTCCAGCGGCCACCTCGTGGTCGTCGACATCGGCGGGGGCTCGCTGGAGCTGGCCGCCGGCCTGGACGAGGAGCCGGACGCCGCGATCAGCCTGCCGCTGGGGGCCGGCCGCCTCACCCGTGACCACCTGCCCGACGACCCGCCCACCGCGGAGGCCGTCCGAGCGCTGCGGACCTCGATCCGGGCGGACATCGCCCGGAGCCTGCGGCAGCTGACCCGGACCGGGGTGCCGCACCGCGCGGTCGGCACGAGCAAGACGATGCGATCCCTGGCGCGGACGCTGGGCGCGGCGCCGAGCGCTGACGGCCCCTACGTCCCGCGGGTGCTCGAGCTCAAGGCGCTCACCGACCTCGTGCCTCGGCTGGCGGCGATGACGCACGCCGAGCGCGCGGCCCTGCCCGGGGTCTCCTCCTCCAGGGCGCCGCAGCTGCTCGCCGGGGCGCTGGTGGCCGAGGCGTCGATGGACCTGCTCGAGCTGGACCGGCTCGAGATCTGCCCGTGGGCCCTGCGCGAGGGCGTGATCCTGCGCCGCCTGGACTGGATCACCGGCGACTGAGCGCCCCTCGTTAGGCTCGTCGCCATGTCCGCCGCCGTGCAGGTCCCCGGGGCCCGGGTCGCCCTGTCGACCGCCTCGGTCTACCCCGACAGCTGCGCGGCCGCGTTCGACCTGGCCGAGCGCCTGGGCTACGACGGGGTCGAGGTCATGGTGCAGTCCGACCCGGTCTCCCAGGAGGCCGGCGCGCTCGGCGCGCTGGCCCGGCTGCACGGCATGCCGATCGTCTCGGTGCACGCACCGACGCTCCTGCTCACCCAGCGGGTCTGGGGGCCGGAGGCCTGGACCAAGGTGGACAACTCCGTGCGGCTGGCCCAGGAGGTGGGTGCCAGCACGGTGGTGCTGCACCCGCCGTTCCGGTGGCAGAAGGACTACGCCGCGGAGTTCGTCGACGGCATCGCGCTGCGCGAGCACGACAGCGGCATCAAGCTGGCGGTGGAGAACATGTTCCCGTGGCGGGCCCGTGGCCGGGAGCTGCTGGCCTACCTGCCGCACTGGGACCCGGTGACCCAGCCCTACGACAACGTCACGCTCGACCTGTCGCACACCGCGACCGCGGGCTCCGACGCGATGGCCATGGCCTCCGCCCTCGGCCGGCGGCTGGCGCACGTCCACCTCGCCGACGGCCTGGGCTCGGCCAAGGACGAGCACCTGGTGCCCGGGCGTGGCAGCCAGCCGTGCGGCGAGCTGCTGGGAACCCTTGCCGCACAAGGGTTCTCGGGTTCGATCGTGGTGGAGGTCGGCACTCGTCGGCTGAGCGAGGAGGAGCGCGAGGTCGACCTCGCCGAGGCGCTGGCGTTCGCCCGGCTGCACCTCGCGGCGGCGCGGGTATGAGCCCGCGGGGGCGCCGGCCGGCGGGGGAGGACACCCGCGCGGTCATCCTCGCCGCGGCGCGCCAGGAGTTCGCCGGCAAGGGGTACGACGCGAGCTCGCTGCGGGCGATCGCCCGCACCGCCGGGGTGGACCCGGCGCTGGTGCACCACTACTTCGAGGGCAAGCCGGAGCTGTTCGCCGAGACGATGGAGCTGCCGGTGCGCCCGGCCCAGGTGGTCGCCGCACTGCTCGACGGCCCGCGCGAGCAGGTGGGCGAGCGGGTCGTGCGCACGTTCTTCGGCATCTGGGACAGCCCGGACGGGCGCGAGCGCCTCGTCGCCCTGATCCGCTCGGCGGTCAGCCACGAGGAGGCCGCGCGGATGCTGCGCGAGTTCCTGGCCCGCGAGGTCTTCGGGCGGATCGCCTCGGCGCTGGGCGTGCCCGACCCGGAGCTGCGGGCCGGGCTGGCCGTCTCGCAGATGGTGGGCGTCGCGCTGATGCGCTACGTCATGGGCCTGGAGCCGATCGCCTCCGCGGACACCGAGGAGCTCGTCGCCCACCTGGCGCCGACGCTGCAGCGCTACCTGGCCGACTGACCTGACCGATGACCCTTGTGCCGAACCAGCCGTCGGCCTATATTTCATCACGTGATGAATAGCCAGCTCGAGCCCGCCGTCGTCGCGGACGGCCTGCGGGTGGTGCGCGGGGACCGCGAGGTGCTGCCCGGCGTCTCGCTGACCGTCCCCCGCGGTGAGGTGGTCGGCCTGCTCGGCCCCAGCGGCGGCGGCAAGACCACCCTGTTGCGCTCCATCGTGGGGGTGCAGGTGGTGCACGGCGGCACCGTCAGCGTGCTGGGGCAGCCGGCCGGCTCGGCCGGGCTGCGCTCGCGCGTGGGCTACATGACCCAGGACGCCAGCGTGTACTCCGACCTGACCGTCCGCGAGAACCTCACCTACTTCGCCGCGGTCCTGGGCGTCCCGCGGGACCGGGTCGAGGAGGTGATCGGCGAGGTCGACCTCGCCGACCACGCCGAGGACCGGGTGGACCGCCTCTCCGGCGGGCAGCGCTCCCGGGTGTCCCTGGCCGCTGCCCTCGTCGGGCGCCCCGAGCTGCTCGTCCTCGACGAGCCGACCGTGGGGCTCGACCCCGTCCTGCGCCGTGACCTGTGGGACCTGTTCCACCGCCTGGCGGACGCCGGCACCACCCTGCTGGTGTCCAGCCACGTCATGGACGAGGCGACCCGCTGCGACCGGCTGCTGCTGCTGCGCGAGGGCCGCATCCTCGCCGACGACACCCCGCACGGGCTGCTCGCCCGCACGCACGCCGCGGACGCCGAGGAGGCGTTCCTCGCCCTCATCGACGCAGAGGTGCGCGCATGAACCCCCGCCTGACCCTGGCCACCGCCACGCGGGTGCTGCGCCAGGTCCGCTCCGACCACCGCACCCTGGCGCTGCTGCTCG
>DASSPC010000082.1:0-2956 GCA_035699865.1 Oryzihumus sp.
TGGCGCCGCCGACACCGCCCCTGGTGACTCGGCTGGCGCAGGGTCCGCTGCAGACCGCAACCGCGACGGTGGCCGATCCATTGGCTGCCGACCAGGTCGGAGACGGCACCTGAGACGGTGACGCGCGTCCCCGCGCGAGCCCCCAAGGTGTAGCGAGACGACTTCCGTCCCGCCCCGCTCCCGCGGGAGGGACGACGCCACCACGAACCGCGCGGCGACGAGGGGGCCTCCGGGCCCCGGGGTGTGGTCTCGCCCCGTGGGTGACAGGAGGACGCCTGATGGCATCCAACGACAACCTCTTCCCCGAGACCGCTGCCGCAGCGCAGGACGGTGGGGAGCCCGGCACCGAGGCGCCCGCCACGCCCGAGGCCGGTCCGGCCCCGGCGAAGAAGGCCGCGAAGAAGGCCGCCAAGCGCGCGCCGCGCAAGACGGCCAAGAAGGCCGCCGTCGAGCCGCCGCCCGAGGCGGGGGCCGCCGAGCCCGCCGCCACCGAGATCACCACCGAGACCACCGCCACCGCGGACGCCACCACCGCGGACGCCGGGACCGGGTCCGGCGGGGCGACGGACGGCGAGGGTGCCGCCGCGCCGAAGAAGAAGCCGGCGAAGAAGGCCGCCAAGCGCGCCCCGCGCAAGACCGCCAAGAAGGCCGCCACGGCCCCTGAGGCGTTGGCTGTCGAGCCGGAGGACGTCACCGACGCGCAGGTGCAGGAGCCCGCCGCCGAGGCGCCCGCCGCTCCCGGGACGACCGACGTCGAGGCCGTCGTCGAGACGCCCGAGGAGGAGGCCGCCGGGGAGACCCCGGCCGTCCCCAGCTTCGGGCTGCTGTTCCAGCCGCCGGACCCGGCGCTGGTCACCCGCCGCCGCTCGCGGCGCGCCACCGCACCGGAGGCCACCCCGGCGCACGCCGAGGCCGCGCCGGCCGAGCCCACCCAGACCCCCGAGGAGGGGCAGGGCCCGGCCGCCGAGCAGGACCACGAGCAGGACCAGGAAGCCGGCGAGGGCGGCGGCCGCCGTCGCCGTCGTCGCGGTGGCAAGGGTCGTGGCCGCGGCCGCGGCGGGGAAGCCGCCGAGCAGGCCGAGACCCCCGAGGCCGCCGAGCAGGAGGAGCCGGCCGAGTCCGCCGGCCAGACCGGCCCCGAGGCCGAGCAGGCCGAGGAGCCCGGCGAGAGCACCTCCACCCGTCGCCGTCGTCGCCGTCGTCGCACCGGTGGCGGCGCCGCCGAGGGCGAGGACGAGCCGGGCACCGTCACCAAGGTGCGCGAGCCCCGCAAGGAGCGCGACGAGGTCACCTCGCTGAAGGGCTCGACCCGCCTGGAGGCCAAGAAGCAGCGCCGTCGCGAGGGTCGCGAGGCCGGTCGCCGCCGCACGGTCATCACCGAGGCCGAGTTCCTCGCCCGCCGCGAGAGCGTCGAGCGGGTCATGGTGGTCCGGCACCAGGACGACCGCACCCAGATCGGCGTCCTCGAGGACGGCGTGCTCGTCGAGCACTACGTCTCCCGCGAGACCAGCAACGCCTCGATGGCGGGCAACGTCTACCTCGGCCGGGTCCAGAACGTCCTGCCCAGCATGGAGGCGGCGTTCGTCGACATCGGCAAGGGCCGCAACGCCGTGCTCTACGCCGGTGAGGTCAACTGGGACGCGGCCGGCCCGGAGAACAACAAGGCCAAGCGCATCGAGAACGCGCTCAGCTCCGGCGACTCGGGCCTGGTGCAGGTCACCAAGGACCCGATCGGGCACAAGGGTGCGCGCCTGACCTCGCAGATCTCGATGCCGGGTCGCTACCTGGTCTACGTGCCGGACGGCAACATGACCGGCATCTCGCGCAAGCTGCCCGACACCGAGCGGGCCCGGCTGAAGAAGATCCTGCGTGAGGTCGTGCCGGACAACGCCGGTGTCATCGTGCGCACCGCCGCCGAGGGCGCCAGCGAGGAGGAGCTGCGCGCCGACGTGGCCCGCCTGACCGCCGCGTGGGAGGACATCCAGGCCAAGGCCAAGGCGAAGAGCTCCAACGCCCCGGCGCTGCTGCACGGCGAGCCGGACCTGACCGTCCGCGTCATCCGCGACGTGTTCAACGAGGACTTCACCAGCCTGGTCGTGTCCGGGGACTCCGCCTGGGGCACCGTCAGCGACTACATCCACTCCGTGGCGCCCGACCTCGCCGGCCGCCTGACCAAGTGGACCAGCGAGACCGACGTCTTCTCCCACCACCGGGTCGAGGAGCAGCTGGCCAAGGCGATGGACCGCAAGGTGTGGCTGCCCTCCGGTGGCTCGCTGGTCATCGACCGCACCGAGGCCATGACGGTCATCGACGTCAACACCGGCAAGTTCGTCGGCTCCGGGGGCAACCTGGAGGAGACGGTCACCAAGAACAACATCGAGGCGGCCGAGGAGATCGTGCGCCAGCTCCGGCTGCGCGACGTCGGCGGCATCATCGTCATCGACTTCATCGACATGGTCCTCGAGAGCAACCGTGAGCTGGTCGTGCGCCGGCTGCTGGAGTGCCTGGGTCGCGACCGCACCAAGCACCAGGTCGCCGAGGTCACCTCGCTGGGCCTGGTCCAGATGACGCGCAAGCGGGTCGGCACCGGCCTGATCGAGGTGTTCTCCGAGCAGTGCGAGCACTGCAACGGCCGCGGGATCATCGTGCACGCCGAGCCGGTGGAGAAGTCCTCGGGCAACGGCGGCAACGGCGGCGGCAACCAGGGTTCCGGTGACGGCAACCAGGGTGGGTCCGCTCGTTCCCGCAGCCGGCGCGGCAAGGGGAGCGGGCGCGATACCTCGGGCTCGCCCACCGGTCAGGGCCAGCAGGACAGGCCGGCCGAGAAGGCGGCGGAGAAGCCGGCCCCGTCCGGCCCGACCCCCGCGCAGATCGCCGCGGCCGCCCATGCGGCGGCGCTGCACGCCTCCCACGCCGGTGAGGAGGCCGAGGCGGTCGCCGCCGAGGCCGCCAAGGC
>DASSPC010000083.1:0-9015 GCA_035699865.1 Oryzihumus sp.
AAAATCGGAAGGTCGGCGGTTCGACCCCGCCCCTGGCCACCACCACAACCGCAGGTCATGTCCCCTATGGCCTGCGGCTTTGTGTTTCCCAGGCTGCCCAATCTTGCCAACGGCCGCCTTGGACGCGCCGCCCGAGCCAAGACGCACGCCCCACGCCGTTTCCGACGGGAAGTCCAGCGGGCTCGTTGTGTCACCATCTCTCAGGACACCTGACGCCCACTGTCAGAAGGCGATCGACTGAGACCGAGATCGACGTTGCTGGCGCAACCCTGCCTCACGTGACCATGAGGGGACGCATGAAGACTGCCTTGGTGCTCGGTGGGACAGGGAGCCTGAGCTCGACGGTTGAGCGTCTGGTTCGGGATGGCTGGCGGGTCACCGTGACGGCGCGCAGTCCTCGCGCCGTTCCCTCATCGTGGGCCGGCCTTGGAGTCCGCTTCCATGTCGTTGACAGGAGCGAGTCGGAAACCATGGGTGAGCTGGTTGGCGACGGATTCGACCTGCTCGTGGACGGCCAGTGCTACACACCGGAGCAGGCCGAACACCTCGCGCAGTGGTCGCACCGGTGTGCCAGCACGGTGATGCTGTCAGCCAGGGCGGTCTACATCGACTCACGTGGCAGGCACCTGAACTCGGAGGAGCCGCCGCAGTGGGACGGTCCAACGCCGGAGTCCCAGCCGACGATGCCATTTCGCGGCGAACCCCATGCCTCGAGAGAGGGCTACGGCTCGAACAAGGCCGAAGCCGAACGAGTCCTCATGGCCCGTGGCGCGCGAGCGTCGATGCTGCGCCCGAGCAAGATCCACGGGCCGGGCGTGCGCCAGGTGAGGGAATGGCCGATCGTCCAGCGTGTGCTCGACGGCCGCTCATGGCTGCCAGTGCGAGATGGGGATCGCGTCGAGTCGACCACCTCCACCGCCGTGCTCGCAGATGCGGTCCTGGCCTGCGCGAGTAACCCGGCCACACGCCTGCTCAACGTTGCCGATGCCGACGCCCAGCCGGCCAGACAGCTAGCAGCTCTCGTCGCACGTGCCGCAGGTGCCGAACTACAACAAGTCGACGTAGACGCAACATGCTCACCCCCGATCGGGGTCCTCCCCTGGAACCAGGACAACCTCCTGGACATCTCCGCGCTCACCCAGTTGGGCGTCACGCCGACGACCTTCGCGGACACCATCCAGCAGGAAGTGGCCTGGGTGGCCGGCATCGCCTCACGCGGGCAGGACGGAGGATGGCAGCTGCCAGAGTGGTTGCACATCGCGACCCCTGATTACGCGGCCGAGGAGCGGTGCCGCCCCGCGCCGGGCGCAACCACAGCCAAGTCTCACTGAGTCGTTCAAGGCATGCGATACAGCCGTTCACTTCTGGTCAGTGTGGTCAGCTCGTGCGGCGGAAGTCGGTGACGTCCGGGAGCCTGTGGAAGCCAGCCGAGACGTAGGTGGCCACGGCGCCCACGTTGCTGCTCGGTGTGCACACTGTCGCGCTGGACGACCCCATCTCCTGCAGCGCGGTTGCTGCTGCCAGGGAGATGGCGGTGCCGTACCCGTGGCCGCGGTGATCCCGGTGGACACCCAGTGGTTCGAGCAGGCCCGGTCGTCCCTGCCCGGCCGACCAGACCGTCACCGTGGCGACCGCATCGCCGTGTCGGTCGTAACCGACCAGGCACCGGGCCCGACGGTATGGCGAGGCTGCGGCCATCGTGTGCCAGCGCTCCAGGGTGAACGTCGAGCTGGGGAACGATGCCCGCTGCACCGCGACCCGCTCCTGAACGTTGTGCGGACCGACGACCTCAACCCTCAGGTCGCAGTCCTCCACCTGGTCGGTGAGGTCACGACACAGCGGCGTCCACGGCTCGTCGGCGAGCCAACCGCTGCCGGCGAGGAGCTCTCGAAAGGCGGTGCCGGACCGGGCCTCGACAAAGGCATTGCCGGCGGGCAGCACCCCACGCGCGCTATCCGACAAATCGGCAAGCAGCTGGGACGCGAAGTCGCCGTCCTGGTCAACGCTCGGTGCGATGCCCATACGGATCAACCCCGCATCCTCCACGAGGCCAACAGCCAGGATCTGCCCGTCCCGACGCCACACCCGCACGGCCCCAGCCAGCTGCTCCGCGCCCAGGCTCCAGTTCCACCCAAGGTCACCCGGATGCAGCTGGACCGGCCCGCCGTCGTGCTGCCAGGTCGCCACCGCCTCTGCGACCTCGTCCAACGAATCCGGCGTCGCGGGCTGCAGGGTGATCGACATGCGCCGATCCAACCCCACCAGCCGGCTCAGTGCGCTGGGCAGTTGCTGTAGGCCGCGACTTTCCAGCCGTCCTCGGTGCGCACCAGCACCCACGTGGCCAGCCGTTCCCGCTCGCTGGGCACGGTTGTCTCCCCGGCCATGAGGATTCCAGCCAGGCTGTTGATCACGCAGACATCGTCGGTGACGAATCTGATCGACTGTGGGTCGTCGACCCCGCGGCTGCCCTTGAGCGGGCCGGCGAAGGCGGTGCTCATGTGTTGGCGGATCTGCTCCCGGTCGGCGGCATAGGAGCCGGCCATGGACACGGTGGCGTCGGGCGTGTAGCTCTGCACGAACGCGTCCGCATCGTTGGCTTTCCACGCCTCGTAGAGGTTGTCCAGCAGCGCGCGGACGTCAGACTGGAGCGAGGTGGTGCTCATGCTCTGGGTCCCTTCCCGTGGTCGAGACAGACCGCGTTCGGGCCTGCGCTGTCATGTACTCGGCAACTGGCCCGAACTCATCGCGAGCTCTGGATAATGTGCGACCCATGCCAGAGGCTGCGGCCGTACCGCCTGACCAGCTTGAGGCCATCCGGCCCCAGGTGCTCTTGTACTGCTACCAGATGCTGGGCTCGCCCTTCGACGCCCAGGACGCGGCTCAGGAAACCTTGCTGCGGGCATGGCGTCACGGGGACACGTACGACGCCTCACGTGCTTCGCTGCGGACCTGGGTCCACCGGATCGCCACCAACGTCTGCCTGACGATGCTCACTGCACGGCAGAGGCGGCCCCTCCCCGCGGACCTCAACCCACCCGGGCTCGACCCCGCGGCGCCGCTGGTCCCGGATCTCGAAACGCCCTGGCTGCAGCCCGCACCGACGTC
Organism: Oryzihumus sp.; assembly: GCA_035699865.1. GTDB lineage: Bacteria > Actinomycetota > Actinomycetes > Actinomycetales > Dermatophilaceae > Oryzihumus. The sequence continues at coordinate 3,106 of DASSPC010000083.1, forward strand.
GTGGTTCGCCACTGACCAGGACGACCCGGCGGCACAAGCGGTGGCACGAGGCGACCTCCGCATCGCCATCACCGCTCTGTTGCAGCAGCTGCCCGCCCGCCAGCGCGCCGCCCTGATCCTGCGGGACGTTCTCGGTTTCACCGCCCAGGAGACCGCAGACCTGCTCGACCTCACGGTGGCCGCCTGCAACAGCGCCCTGCAGCGGGCCCGAGCCTCGCTCCCCCTGAGGCAACAGCGCCCTGGCACCTCCTCGGCGGAGCAGAGGCAGGCCGTTCAGCGGTACGCCGCCGCGTTCGTAGCCGCCGACGTCGAGGCGCTCGTCCGCTTGGTCAGTGATGACGTCCGCTTCGAAATGCCGCCGGTGCCGGCCTGGAGCGTCGGGGTCCAACCGTATGCCGCATTCATGCGCCACCTGTTCGCGTGGCGTGGCCTCGAGTGGCAGGCCTCACCCCTGCTCGTGAACGGACAGCATGGTCTGGCTGTGAGCCGCTTGGTCGACGGCGTCCCCGAGCCGCACACGATTCAGGTCTTCGACCTTGACGCGGACCGGATCAGTCACGTCCTCGTCTATCACGACCCGGCCATCTTCCGGCTCCTCACCAACTAGCCTCCCGGCCTCCGCAGGGACAGGGACGAGTACGTCGGCAGCCGGGAGCCACCGGCGCGACGGTGCGACGTCGCTACGCCTGGCGCAAGCCGAGGGTGTTGCCGTCGGGATCGTGGAACCACGCGCCGCGCGCCGGGCCGAGCTGGGCGATGTGCCCGGTGGTCGTCAGCGGTCCCTCGGTGTAGTCGATGAACGTCACGCCCTTGGCCTCGAGGTCCTTGACGACCGCCTCGATGTCGGAGACCTCGAAGTGGGCCAAGGTGTGCTCGGTGGTGACCGGCGGACGCTTGAAGAGGGAGACCTCGCTGACGTCGCCGCACCGCAGTCGCACCCCGACCGGCGTCTCCCACAGGAACGTCAGGCCAAGGACGTCGGCGTAGAACGTCTTGGCCCGGTCCAGGTCGGTCACCGGCAGGGTGGCCACCACCATCGTCGCACCGATCATCGTCAGCCTCCTTCGAGATCCCGGCACCGACCGCGGACGTGCGGCCCGAGTCCAGCATGGGCCGGGCGGCCCGGGGCCACATCGAGCGAAGGGACGAGCGAGGGATGACCGGGGGCTGGCGAACGTCGGGGCCACGCATCGGCAGCCCTCCACGGTTGCCTGTCCCCAGGTGGAGTGGGGCCCCGTGCGGGTGACGTCGCACCCCGAGGTAGCGCGATGGTTCGCCGGCCCGCGTTCCCGCACCCTGCCCAATGGCAACCACACACCCCGTTGACCGCTGCCTCCGACCGCCCCCGCGATCGGAGCGGCGTTCCAGGCTCCAGTGGCGTCGTCTTCGCCGGCAGGCCGGCGGCCCCCTGACTCGAGAGGCATCCGCTGAGGTCCTTGCGGCTTCGCCGGCCCGATCACGTCATCCGACCCGACCCGACGCGAGCGGTTCGGTCAGGCCGGCACGGCGATCGTGGCCAGGGCATCCGTGAGCTGACGCCGGTGAGGCGGCGCCGGCTCGAGCAGCGGGAGGCGCACCGTCGCGTGCGGGATGATCCCGAGCTCGGCCAGAGCGGCCTTGGCCATGATGGCCCCCTGGGACGTGCGCATGATGGCGTCCACCAAGGGAAGCAGCGACACCTGGATCGCCCTCGCCGAGTCGAGGTCGCCGCCGCGGACGGCCCGCATGAGCTCGACATTGCGGTCGGCGACGACGTTGCCCACGACGCTGACCACGCCGGTGGCGCCGCTCGCGAGGTAGGGCAGGGTGAGCTCGTCGATGCCGCAGTAGTACGCCAGCGACGTGCGGGCCATGACGGACATCGCCTCGAACAGGTCGCCCTTGGCGTCCTTGACCGCCCGGATCCGGGGGTGTCCGGCGAGCTCGACCAGCGTGGACGCCTCCATGGCGAGGCCGGTTCGCGCGGGGACGTCGTACAGCATCACCGGCAGCTCGGTGGCGTCGGCCACCGCCAGGCAGTGGGCCACCACGCCGGCCTGGGTGGGCCTGGAGTAGTAGGGGCACACAAGCAGCAGCGCATCGGCCCCCGCAGCCTCGGCATCGCGCGCCCGCCGAATGCTGACGGCCGTGTCGTAGGTGCCGATGCCGGCGACCACCCGAGCCCGGTTCCTCGACCGTGCCGACACGGCTCGGACGAGCTGGGCCGCCTCGGCGTCGGTCATGGTGGGCGACTCGCCGGTGGTCCCACCCACGACGATGCCATCACACCCCGTGGCCAGGAGGTGCTCGACGAGGTTGGCGAGCCCGGGCTCACTGATCGTGCCGTCGGGGCTCATCGGGGTCACCATGGCGACGAGGTTGGAGCCGAAGAGCAGGTCGGCCGGGAGCTGCGGGTCGGTCATGGTGCGATCCTGCCGAGGGCGACAGGTGCGGTCCAGCGATCGTTTCTTGCCGACATTGCGTAGCCTTCCTTCATGATCGACGTCGCGGCCCTGCGAGCACTGCGGTCGGTGGCGGCCCTCGGGACGCTGGCGCGGGCGGCCGATGAGCTCGGGTTCACGGCCTCGGCGGTGTCGCAGCAGATCAAGCGGCTGGAACGTCAGGTCGGAGTGCCCCTGCTCGCGCCGGCGGGACGCGGAGTCCTGCTCACCCCAGCCGGGCAGGCCATCGTCGACTCGGCGCCCGACGTGTTCGAGGCGCTGGAGCGCTGCGCCGAGGCGGCCCAGTCCGTCGCGGAGGGTGCGCCGCGCGGCATACTCCGCGTGGTCGCCTTCTCGACGGCCATCCGCGCGCTGCTCGCGCCCACCCTTGCGCCACTGTCGGGGCGCTGCCCGGACCTCCGTGTGCACATCACCGAGCAGGACCCCGACCAGGCCCTCCACAGCGTCGCGACCGGGACGGCCGACCTTGCCCTCGTCCACGACGCCGACGGGCTCCCGATGCCTCTGCCACCGTCCCTGACCCAGCGCCACGTGCACACCGACGTCGGCGACGTCGTGATGAGTCGGGCTCATCCGCTCGCAGGACTCGAGCCGCCACTCACGAGCGCCGACCTGGTCGGCTACGCCTGGGTGACCAGCCCGCCTGGCTCGGTGTGCCACCAGTGGTTCCGACGGTTGTTCGCTGACCAGCCCGCGGACCCGGAGGTGCACCACCTGGCCGACGACTTCGCCACCCAGCTGTCGCTGGTCGCGTCGGCGGACGTCATCGCCCTGGTCCCTCGCCTTGGTCGCCCACCCTTGGGGGAGGGGCTCCTCACCCGGCCACTGCGCCGGCCACCGAAGCGCGAGGTGCATGCGGCGTGGCGGCGCAGCGCCGATGCCAGCCCGGCGATCCGGGCGGTGCTCGCGGAGCTGGGCTCCGGCGCGCCCCCGACCGACCCCGGACCGACCCCGGATCAGCCCGGGCAGAAACCGAGAAGCGCCTGACGCCGAGCCACCCCTAGCGTGACGATCATCTATCGAGGTCAGCAGCGACCGTGACTGCCGCCGGTGCCACCCGGCAGAGGGAGACAGGATGAGCAACACCACGCGGACGGGCACGCAGTCGCCCGGTGTGCACGTCGCCGACACCCACGACCTGATCCGCGTGCACGGCGCACGCGTGAACAACCTCAAGGACGTCAGCGTCGAGATCCCGAAGCGACGGCTGTCGGTGTTCACCGGCGTCTCCGGCTCGGGGAAGAGCTCGCTGGTGTTCAGCACGATCGCCGCGGAGTCGCAGCGGCTGATCAACGAGACCTACAGCTCCTTCGTGCAGGGCTTCATGCCCACACTGGCCCGGCCCGACGTCGACGTGCTCGACGGGCTGACGACCGCGATCATCGTCGACCAGGAGCGGATGGGCGCCAACCCCCGCTCAACCGTGGGCACCGCCACCGACGCGAACGCGATGCTGCGCATCCTGTTCAGCCGGGTCGGGAAGCCGCACGTCGGCCCGCCCACCGCGTTCTCGTTCAACGTCCCGACGCGTGTGGCCAGCGGCGTGATGAAGACGGACAAGGGCGGCCGGGAGGAGAAGACGGTCGTCCGCAACGCGGTCTACCAGGGCGGCATGTGCCCGCGCTGCGAGGGCATGGGCTCGGTCAGCGACTTCGACCTGTCCGCGTTGTACGACGAGACGCTGTCGCTCAACGAGGGCGCGCTCAAGGTCCCCGGCTACAGCATGGACGGCTGGTACGGCCGCATCTTCCGGGGGTGCGGCTTCTTCGACCCCGACAAGCCGATCGGCACGTTCACCAAGAAGGAGCTGCACGACCTGCTCCACAAGGAGCCGACCAAGATCAAGGTCGACGGGATCAACCTCACCTACGAGGGCCTGATCCCGAAGATCCAGAAGTCGATGCTGTCCAAGGACGTCGACTCCCTGCAGCCCCACATCCGCGCCTTCGTGGACCGGGCGATCACGTTCACGACCTGCCCCGACTGCGACGGCACCCGGCTCAGCAAGGAGGCGCGGTCCGCGAAGATCAGCGGGAAGAACATCGCCGAGGTCTGCTCGATGCAGATCAGCGACCTGGCCGACTGGGTCCGCAGCCTCGACGAGCCGTCGGTGGCCCCGCTGCTCGGCGGGATCCAGCACCTCCTCGACTCGTTCGCCGAGATCGGGCTCGGCTACCTCAGCCTCGACCGCCCCTCGGGCACCCTGTCGGGCGGCGAGGCCCAACGCACCCGGATGATCCGGCACCTCGGCTCGTCGCTCACCGACGTCACCTACGTCTTCGACGAGCCTTCGATCGGGCTGCACCCCCACGACATCGCGCGGATGAACGACCTGCTGCTCCAGCTGCGAGACAAGGGCAACACCGTCCTGGTCGTGGAGCACAAGCCCGAGGTGATCGCCATCGCCGACCACGTCGTCGACCTGGGCCCGGGCGCCGGCACCGACGGCGGCGAGGTGGTCTTCGAGGGCAGCCTCGAGGGACTGCGGGCCAGCGCCACGATCACCGGCAAGCACCTGGACGACCGGACGGCGATCAAGGCGACCGCGCGCACCTCCACCGGCGCGCTGGAGGTCCGGGGCGCCGACACCCACAACCTCAAGGACGTCGACGTCGACATCCCGCTCGGTGTGCTGGTCGTCCTCACCGGGGTGGCCGGCTCGGGCAAGAGCTCGCTGGTCTCCGGCTCGGTCTCCGGGCGGGACGGCGTGGTCACGGTCGACCAGGGAGCGATCCGGGGGTCCCGACGCAGCAACCCGGCGACGTACACCGGTCTGCTCGAGCCGATCCGCAAGGCGTTCGCCAAGGCCAACGGCGTCAAGCCCGCCTTGTTCAGCGCCAACTCCGAGGGCGCCTGCCCCACGTGCAACGGCGCCGGCGTCATCTACACGGACCTCGCCACGATGGCCGGCGTCACCACCACCTGCGAGGAGTGCGAGGGGAAGCGGTTCCAGGCCTCGGTGCTGGAGTACCACCTCGGCGGTCGCGACATCAGCGAGGTGCTCGCGATGTCGGTGGTCGAGGCCGGGGAGTTCTTCGGCGACGGAGAGGCCAGCCTCCCGGCCGCGCACAAGATCCTGTCCCGGCTCGCCGACGTCGGGCTCGGCTACCTCACCCTCGGCCAGCCGCTCACGACGCTGTCCGGCGGCGAGCGGCAGCGGCTCAAGCTGGCCGCCCAGATGGCCGAGAAGGGCGACGTCTACGTCCTCGACGAGCCGACCACCGGCCTCCACCTCGCCGACGTCGAGCAGCTGCTCGGCCTGCTCGACCGCCTCGTCGACTCGGGCAAGTCGGTGATCGTCATCGAGCACCACCAGGCGGTGATGGCACACGCCGACTGGATCATCGACCTCGGCCCCGGCGCCGGCCACGACGGCGGCACCATCGTCTTCGAGGGCACCCCCGCCGACCTGGTCGCCGCGCGCTCGACCCTCACCGGCGAGCACCTCGCGGCCTACGTCGGCAGCTGA